>CAZIAN010000058.1:0-15360 GCA_964537355.1 uncultured Pirellulales bacterium
CGTCCATAATGTGGGTGGCTGGCGAGCCTATGCGACCGGAGGATTTTGCTGTCACGTTGGCATCGCTGGTTGCCACTGAACGCTATTCGGGAAATATTCCGATGCGGCAGGGAGAATTGGAGTCAAAAAAGTATGTTGCCGACGATTCACCCGGCCTTTGGGGATGGGTAATTTTCCCGAAAGGTTTCAATGCTCCGCGGATGATGGAGATCGCCAAGCTGCAAGCCTGGACCATCAAACCGGCAGCCTTGCGGAAATAGAATTGAAATCAGACAGGAAACCAATATTTAACCTCAGAATCCATTGGATACCACGTTGATGACATCGAAAGAACGCGTACACAGGGCGCTGGAACGACAATCTACGGGCCGCATTCCCATTTTCATGTGGTATCACCCTCAAACCACCAAGAGGCTGGGAAGATTACTGGAGAGCTGGAGTCTTGGACTGCCGAATGCTGTTCCATGTCATTGTTTTCAATGTAGTCGATTAATCCCGAAATTGGGCTTTAAACCTGGATCGCTTTTTTTCTCCCTGACTTGACCTTCTGAGTTTACAATATCATCCAAACAAATTGAATTGTATAAGCAAGAAGCCGAGATGCTTGGACTGGAATATGTACTGTTGAATACGCTCGGAGAGGCTCTCGGTACTTTTATATACAGGATTGTTTTGGCAACATTCCTTACCATTGAGGCAATTACAACTGAATTTTTTTATCGTGTTATGTGGGGTATACCGCTTTACGCCTGACATTCGCACGCCCTTGGACAGTTTTTTCTCTTGAGCCGTTATATCTCTGTTTGTATAATCACCCTTGTATGTGGAATTCAAATTTACTACCATTACGCACTATGCAACCTCCAACGCTCCGATTCAGGAGATTCTGCTGGTTCATTGTCGGAGGGTATCTTGTCCTCATGATCTCTAGCTTCGGCTTAGCAGTTGAGCTGGTTACACTCGCTAATGTCGCTGATCCCGGTCAGAACACTGCCGACGAGCCCATTGCGGATGTGTTTTCGGCCGAAAATGCGGCTCGTTATCTCGACACAGCGTCACTTCATTGGCAGAAGTCACATAATTGTGCGTCATGTCATGGGAACATGGGCTATCTGTTTGCACGGCCTGCCCTGAGTTCGGTCTTGAAAGATTCAGGAGAGGTTCGTGGTCTGTTCGAAGAGTATGTTACCAAACGCTGGAAGGAGCAGCCACCACGAGATGTGCAAGAAATTGTAGTTGTCGCTTCAGGACTTACCTTCAATGATTTGCAGACCACGGGCCGGTTGCACCCGAATACACGCCAGGCTCTTCGGGTGATGTGGGACTTTCAGCGAGAAGATGGAGGTTGGACCTGGCACAATGACGGTTATCCCCCGACAGAATCCGACGAGCACTACGGCGTTACACTCGCAGCTCTGATCACGGGAATTGCCCCGGATCGATATATCGAGACGAAAGAAGCACGCAGAGGTCTTGAGAAAATACGTATGTTCTTGAAGAATAACCCGCCTTTGTCGCTACATCATCGGGCGATGATTGCTTGGGCATCATGTTATGTCAACGATTTGATGAACGATCAACAGCGAGCAAAGATACTCGACGAGTTGCTTACACTTCAACGTCCCGATGGTGGATGGTCCACGCCCGGTCTATTGGCGGACTGGAAGGACCTCAAGCGATTGGACGGCAAGCCACACGACACTAAGACCAGCGACGCCTACGCCACCGGTTTCACTATCATTGTTGCCCGCGAATTGGGCGTGTCGAGCAATGATCCACGGCTGCAACGTGGCATCAACTGGTTGTTGAGCAACCAGCGAGTCAGTGGAAAGTGGTTTTGTCGTTCGCCCGCCAAGGACAGCCGACATTACTTCTCTGATTTCGGCAGTGCCTTTGCCATCTTGGCACTCCAATCGTGTGATAGGCTTCCCGGCTGGCCGCTATCGAAGAAGTCGGGACATTTTTCACCTCCCTGACGGATTTACCCAATGCTCGCCACTGTCAAGAGAAGTCGATACTTATAACAAAGGCCGTTATCTGTATAATCGTTTATGATATGGCCCAATTATAGTGGGCTTGGAACATGTTCAAGGATTAACCAATTTAGATGGAGGGACATAGCAGATGAGACTGGTAAATATAAGATTCTTAGTTATCGCAGCTTATCTATTCATAGGAACCATCTGTGCTTATTCAGATGAAAACTGGCTACAGTTCAAATACGATTGTCGGAATTCAGGGAATGTACCTGAAAGGAGCTTGAACACTCCTCTGAGTTTGGTTGGAACCGTCCCTTTAACCGATGCTGTTTTAACAGCGCCGGTAGTAGCAGATGGACATATCTATGTGGTTGATGGATCGGGAGTTGCCTTTTGTCTCGATGCCAAAACATTGCAGATTGATTGGAAATTTCAAAGTGCTGGTGGCAAATCAAACTGCAACAATGTATCATCTCCGGCTGTTGCAGATGGTTATCTTCACTTCGGCACGATGGCCGGTTCCTATTACGTTCTGGATATAGTCAGTGGAACAGTTGTGAAAGAAATCTCATGCGGAGAGCCAATTTTTAGCTCTCCTGTTATAGCTAATGGCCGGGTTTATTTTGCCACGCTGGGCTCACGAGTTTATGCCCTTGAACCAGACGGGACTATTTGCTGGGTCTGGGACTTCGTCAAGGAGCGGCTCGGTTTTAATGCGAATCGTTGGAGCGGCCACGATTGGCCAAAGCACAAGGGAACGCGAGTGACACGGAATGAACAGTTCTGCTGTGCGAAGAACCTGGTGGCGTATGACAAGACGATAATTATCCCTGCTGGTGGCTCGGTAGTATGGCTAAAAGATGCTGGGGATAGCGCTAAGGTTCATGCAATACATGAGCCTCGTAATACAACTCTCGGATTGAGTATCGGCGAAGACGGAATGGTCTATAGGCAATGGACTCTCTTGGACAATGGTGGTAGGGTGGATACACTGCGGCTTGATGACGGCAAGGTACAAAGTGGCTATGTTCGCGGAACTGAGACGAGCACCCGGGGTGGACTATTGAGTTTCTGTTCTGTCAGTTTGCGAGACCGAGATGTTTACAGATGCCGACCGGAAGAAGGTTTTGGTTTTTGTAAGCATTCTCCTGATCAGGAGCAGCCGCAACACCTTGGAGGGGATCCATCTATTGCTTCACCAATTCTTATTCGGGATACGGCAGTATACGGCGGTTTGGACGGAAATCTTTATGTTGTCAAGCTTTCAGGCAGTGGCGATTTCTGGTCATTTAAGACCGCTTTTGGTAAAGCAATATCAGCTCCTGCCGCGATTTGTGATGGTAAAGTTTATTTTGGGTGTGAAGATGGTTACCTGTATATACTTGGCCCTGGAGGTAAGGCCCCATTGCCATCAAAAAACCTTCAGGTTTGGAAGGTCCGAAGTCGGTTAACAAGCAAACTCGCCGATGAAAAATATGACAGATTTACCAGCTTCGGTAACTGGGCGAACACAAACCTGGATACTCAAGGCGTATTGCCACCGTTTAAGATTAGTTGGATTCGTCGGTATGAAGGAACGACGAAACATTTTTCTACTTTTGGTGGTGGTAGAATGTACACTCACACAGCCGAGGGGCAAATCTTCGCCGTCGAACAGGAAACGGGGCGCTTGTTATGGCGTCGTTACTTTCCCGGAGTACATATCTGTTATACTTCACCTCTTTATTACAAGGAACGCCTCTTAGTTCCTCAGGCTGGACTCAGCCGGTGCTTTTTGCGCTGTCTGGATGCAGCGAATGGAAAACTTATTTGGGAATCTCGCTTCTCTGGATCGCCGAGTTGGAACAGACAATTGCCTCCTGTGGTGTGTAAGAACCTTGCCATTTACATGTTTAGCTCTGGTAATTATGCTCCGGATGAAACGGAGGAAAGAATAAGCTGGCTTTTTGGCCATCAGGATAATCCAAGTTTTCCAAGAAGCCACAAACCTTTATTACGAGCATACGATATGGAAACAGGCAAGGAAGTTTGGACAAATGACTTCTCGGAATTTGGTTCTGGTGGTGATGACGCAGGGATATGTCTTATGGATGGGACACTTTATTACTCATGTTATTTTGGCCATTCAGCAAAAAGTAGAAGAGGTCTTCCAAGTGCCAAGGGCCTTACCGCTGCTATTGAGCCCCAGACAGGGCAGGTTATTTGGTTGACCACAAAGTACTTTGTTCACGGCGGTTGTACTATTAGCGGAGAAAATGGGCGCCTTTACTTGGGTGGATATAATAAGCTTGAAAATGGTAACAGTTTCGTGTGGTGCATAGATGCACGAAATGGTTCAATGATTTGGAAATCTGAGCCAGTTCGAGAGGCTATCCAGGTAGTAACGATAGGCCCAAGATTTCTGTTTGTTCATGCCCAATACAGGAACGGCTATCTGTTGAACAAAGACACCGGCAAAATCATCACTACCCTTACCCAGGGCTATAAATGCACACGGTTTACTCTTTCTGAGCCATATCTGCTTGGTTCTAATATGGACGTATATGATTTATCAGATGTGAGTAAAGTTAAATTAGTATCTTCAGGACCTCGTTTAGACCCAAGCGAATGTATCGGTGCGGTTGTCTCAAACGGCAGGATTTTTTACACGTGTCATGGTGGGGGGTTGCAGGTTGGCCTGGTATGTGGAAAAGCAGAATAATATGCAATGCAATAATATAAAGCGGAAGTTGGTAATTATAATATGTCTGGTGGTAGTACTGGCTGGTCTACCTGCTACTTTTGGGGCTGATACCGGTGAACTCTCGGTAAGTGTACATGAACCTAATGCCCGGATTCCACTACCATGTCGAGCTTGGGTAAGTGTAGGTGATAAACGTTTTTTCAATCCGGCTACTAATTCATGTACACCATATGAAAAAGACTGTAGTTTCTCATGTGATGGCCATTTTATCATTAGAGTTCCAGCGGGCAAAGCTGTAGTTCATATTGAGCGAGGCAAAGAGTATCTTCCTGTTGAGAAAGAAATCATCATTGTACAAAACCAGATCACCAAAGTTGACATCAACCTGAAACGTTGGGTTAGCATGTATAAGGAAGGCTGGTACTCTTCAGATATGCACTGTCATTTCGGTCTCGATAATCTTGAAATCCTCAAACAACTGGCATTAGCTGACGATGTTAACTTCGAACCCATTCTAACTCTTTGGAATCATCAGCAAAGCAGCACTTCGCGTGAGAGATGGCCTGATTGGCAAGCTGGATCCAGTGTTTATGCTGATGCCACACATATGGTTACATTAAGGAATCAGGAAATTGAGCGTATAGGTGGTGATGCATTTGAGTCTGTAGGAGCTCTGCTGATGTTCGGATTGACCGAACCTGTCAGGATGCCCATGCGGAACAGTAAATATCCTTGTGATGCAGTCTTAGCTCTTGCAGCTAAAAGGTCCTCGCCACAATGTGTAATCGATACTGATAAACCAATCTGGGGTGAGAATGTGATTGGGGTGGCTCTGGGACTATTCGATTCGGTCCAGGTCTGTCACAACCACTATCATAGAGATTCTACCTTACGTCTCGGCTGGGGAATGGCTGTTGATGACAAAGACAGACAGGACAACTGGGGCGAAGATGAGCTGTTTTATCGTACAAATTTGACCTATTACTGTTTTCTAAATTGTGGATTCAGGCTGGCGGTCACCGGAGGTTCTGCAATGGGTGTGATGTCAGTACCCCTGGGCTACAACAGAACATATGCCAAATTGAATGGCCCTCTTACTGAAGCCAATTTTCTCAAAGCAATTCGTTCTGGCCGTACGTTTGCAACAAGTGGTCCTATGCTTATTCTAACTGCGAATGGATTAGACTGCGGCTCAGAGATTCAATATTCTACAGGAAGGAAAGAACCGATTCGGGTTAAAGCAGAAGTGCGAAGTATCCAGCCACTTGACTCATTTGAACTCATTTCTAATGGAAAGGTGATAAAGAAGATTGATTTGAAAAACTTATCGCCCTCACCCATGTTTAAGGAATCACTCATAACCGATTTTAAACCTCAGAGGAGCGGCTGGCTCGCCGCTCAGCTTATTTTTACCAGCCCTGATGGTCATATGCGCCAGGCGCATACCAGTCCAGTGTATATTGTAGTGGATGGAAAACCGACTGCATCGAGAGCCGATGCAGAATACATGATACGGTGGATAGATCGTCTGCTTCAAGTGGCTAATATGTCCGGCCGTTACTCATCCGATACGGAACGGGTAGAGGTCCAGGCTATCTTCCAAAAAGCACGACAAAAATATGAAAGTATAACTCGGAAAGCCGTTGAATTCTGGGCAGATTAATATGACCTGTTTGTCCATAATGTAGTAAGGCACTATTTATAGGAAATCCGAATCTGAATAAGGAGTTAGATAATGGGAAGGCATTCGAAAATTCTATTATGCGTGTTGGCGTTTTGGTTGTTTGTACTGAGCGGGTGTGGACCAGCAAGTAGTAGCGCAGACGGCGGGAATTTCGATTCGGCAGTACAAGAACAGTGGTTAGCGAAGGCGCATCGATATGACAAGAATGGGTGGATTTACCTTCATATTGAAGGGATGCCGTTTGAGAGAGGTTTCCAGCGGGGATATCTGACCGCTAATGAGATTGATGAATTTCTCAAAACGATAGCGCACATACAGAAATTCAATACCGGCAAAGAACTCGATTATTTTGTTAAGGCGGCTGCGAGGCTCTTCAAAGACAAGGTTGACCGGGAATACGTTGAGGAGATGCAGGGAATTGTGGCGGGGATGAGAAGAGCCGGCAAGCAGGTCAGCTATGAACAGATTCTCTTTGCGAATGGTTTTATTGATGTCTGCTGGTACTGGTGGCCGAAGGAGAAAAAGGCGATGGGCCCGGGATGTAGTGCGTTTATTGCGACCGGCAGTACAACTGCCGATGGAAAAATTGTGATGGGGCATAATTCCTGGTCCGGCTATGCCCTTCTAAGATTTTGCAATATAATAGTGGATATTGTCCCCGACAAGGGACATCGGATTTTGATGCAGTCGTGGGGACCGTGTATTTATAGTGCTACGGATTTTTTTATAACCGGGGCGGGATTGGTTGGTACGGAAACGACTATCGGAGGCTTTAGCGGATTTGACGAGAAGGGAACGCCGGTCTTTGCCAGGGCCCGTAAGGCGATGCAGTACGCTGAGAACATCGATGAATGGGCCGCGATAATGATCAAAGACAACAGTGGTGCTTATGCGAATTCGTGGTTGTTAGGGGACATCAAGACCAATGAGATTGCACGGCTTGAGTTGGGTCTAAAGCATCACCGTCTCGAAAGGAAAACGGACGGGTATATCTCGGGCTCAAACGTTGCTGATGATCTAAAAATCTTGAGGGAGGAGACCGACTCACCTTATGACGACATAAGGAACAACCGTGTGTCCCGCCGGGAGCGCTGGAAACAGCTTATGAAGGAGCACTACGGCAGGATAGACGTTGAAATTGCCAAGCGAATGCTGGCCGACCATTATGACGTCTATTTGAAGAAGGAAGTGCCGAGTTCAAGAACAATCTGTGGTCACTACGAGTTGGATGACGGCGGCGTTCCGGGCAGCCGGGGCGCGTATCTTCCGGCCGGGGCCATTGACGGTAAGGTCGTCGACTCGGATATGGCAGGAAGGTGGCAGTTTTGGGCAAAGTGGGGAAGCTCGTGTGAAATAGGTTTCGATGCCGAGCAGTTCTTGGAGAACCACAGTCAATACGACTGGCTGGACGGATACTTAAAAGACCTTCCGGTTCAGCCTTGGACTGTTTTCCCTGTGAAGTGATGGCAGTGAGGTTGTTGTGGACAATGAAATCCAATTAGGCCGGCAAATTTTCAGCACACAACTCTTCAGTATAACTCACGAAACAGCCCTTAAATGAAATGTTTACTTCCACAGAGCAGTAAACGAATCAGCCTCTGCTCCAAAAACCTGGGAGACCTGCAGGCCGTTTGCCTGGGAAGTATAGAAAATGCGGCCGTTGGATACAATTGCGCTCACACATTCTCTTGCGTCCACACATGGTCCGGAAGAGACTAATTTGTTCCCATCTGTGGTATCAATTAGATCCATATTGGCACCGATTATATATGGCTCTGATAAAGTAAATCGAGTGCAGGCATAACCTTTGTCGAACACAGATAGGATTTTGCCTGTATCTTTTTCTATCAGATAGCTTGGCTTACCAGTAGAAGCATGTGTGAAGAGAAACTTCTGTCCAATCGTAATCACATTAACAGCCTTGGCAACCGGCTCTGACTGCCATATTAATGAGCCATTCTCGGCATCCAGACAATGGACATAACGGTTGTCTGTTCCTTCGCTGGGCTGGTTGTACCCACCCAGATACAGACGCCCATCTTTTGCGGAAACGGTACAGCCGGCGGTAACATAATACTTCGTCGTCAGCCAAATGACCTGGCCGGTCATCGGATTAATAGCTGCCGTCAGACCTTTTGCCTTGGGTTTGCCTTCCTTTGTCTTGGAAGCATATCCAAAGAAAGTTGAATAATAAAGCGTCTCGCCCATAAGACATACACCGGAATCATTACCGCCGGAGCCGAATTGTGAAAAATCGATTGTCCAGACCTCTTTTCCGCTATCGATGTCCCATGCCCGTATGAGGGGTTTATTGTCTTTGGGGTAGTAGGGATTATTATGGCCGTAAATCCAGCTCATTACCTCAACATTACCATTCGCTTCTACCGGCTCACCTTTGTGCACATAAGCTTTTTCTGTTCCCTGTGCTGCGTACCGGCCCGAGCCAAAAGAATAAATTGCGAGATTATTATATAAGACTGGCGGTTGTTGCCGGCTCCAGCTCGGTGAGCCGGTAAATGGAGCATCCCAAAGCAGATCTCCCGTCTTGGCATCCAGGCAGCGCATTAAGGATTTTTTCATCCCCGCCTGAGGGACCAGGAGACGTTCATTGTAGTAAATTGGGCCGGTAAAGGAGACATGTACACCAGGCCAGTAGCGCCGCCACAATAGTCTGCCTGTTTCCTGTTCAACAGCAAAAATCTGGCCCTCAGAGGTATGAGTGTACATCCGGCCTCCGCCGCAAACGGGAATATGTTTGAAAGTGCCTTCATAACGCCGAATCCATTTGACTTTGAAAGGAGGTTTTAGACCCTGATTATTTGCATTTGTACTTGCCAGGTCGCCGTAGTTAGTGAACCAGTTGTATTTCGAGTCGGCGAGTTTGCTTGTTAGTGGACTTCTAATTGTACAAAGCTGAAGGTCTTTTGACGGCAGTGGCGCTTTACCTTTTTTCCCCAGGATGTACAAATACCCATCCTCACAACCAAAATAAATCCGGCCGTCGCAGATAGCTGCCGGGGCGGAAATAGCTTTCCCAAAAGCTGTCTTAAATGACCACACTTTACCGCTTCCGGACAGCGGGACAACATAAAGATTCCCATCCAGACCGCCATATACTCCCGTATCGCTAAGAAGAATCGGCGAAGCTATAGATGGATATCCTCCAAGATACTGAGTTTGCCCCTGGCCGGGTGAATGCTTACAGAATCCGAAATCCTCTTCCGGGCGGCATCGGTAAACATCCCGGCCGCGAATGCTAACCGAGCAAAAGCTTAGCAGCCCCGGCCGATTTATCTCGGTAAGCGTGCCGGGGACATAATCTGTTTTTACTTTACCGTCACGAAGCTGTATTATTTCGACTCTGCCTGTATTATCTCGCCGATGCCACTGCCGATATATCAGCCCGTCTTCGCTTATACTTAATCCGAATGTGGATGGTTTCTCCGAACCTGCATAGGACGGTACCGTTGCCATTCCTTTAATCTCAACATTACTACCCTTATCCCCCAGGCAGACCGCCGAGCCGCCTGCAGGAACAACGAGCATTTTCCCATATGCTACCATATTACTTGAACAACAAAATTGATCACGCCATGTTACCCTTTTCGCCTTATGTTTATACCATTCTTCACCACTCCAGCGATTACCATTGAACTTAAGAATCTCCTTAACGAAATCCCAGACCCAGCAAATTGTGCCATCAGGCTCAAGGGCATAGACTTGCGAGCCGAGCGTGGTGAAATATACTCGGCCATTGAAAACTACAGGGGTACTCAAGATTGGCTCGCCGCAGACGATTTCTTTTACTACGTCTCCGCTGGCCTTGTTAAGTACGTAGTAAGATCCTGCCATTGTTCCGAAGTGAAGATAGCGCCCTGCAATGGCTGGCGATGATACGTTATTGCAGTTTACTCTGCCGCCTTGGCTCCGGAATTTCCAAACGACGTTAGTCGTAGCAGCATCGAGGCAAAAAGCAACTCCTGACCCGTCCACAACATAAACACGTCCGTCTGCTACTACCGGAGCGGTAAAGATAGCATCAGTTAGCGGAACAGCACCAATCAGACCGAGAGGGGTAGTCACACTTCTATCGGGAACATTGCCCGAATGCCCGGAATCATATTTGAATTGCAGCCAGTTCTCCCCGGCGGATGCCGTTAGAGCAAATATCAAATTAAGAACTATCAACACTAATATATTTGTCTTTAGAGTTCTCATAACCTGTATCCTCCTTTTGTGCTTTTATACCAATTTGCTTTCGATTTGTTTCAGAGTCCGCATTGACTCTTCCGCGATTCTTTTGCCGCCGGGTGTAAAATCAAATACTTCCAGAGATATCCACTTATCATATCTTAAATCCCTAAGTACCTGAAAGGCCTTCACGTAGTCATTCACCGCTGTTCCCGTACCGAGATGTTTACCGCCCATTTCCTGTACATGAACGTGATGGATATACTTATAGTATTTTCGCAGCAGGACATCAAAAGGCTCGGTTTCATCGACAGTATTATTAAAATCGAACATTATTTGAATTGCCGGATGGTTGACTTGTTTGGCCAGCTCCAGGGCTTCTGCTAAGGTATTAACTACATCAGTTGTGCGTTTACCTAAAGGTTCGATAAGTATTTTAATACCGCGTTGCTGAGCATGATCGGCAACTGTTACAAGGTTTTCCGCAAAATACTTTTTAGCCTCTTCAATAGAAATGTTCCTTGTATTGCGTTGTTTCGGAGAACCGAAAATCATATCAGGTCCATTAAGGTCGCCGCAAAAGTCGATAAGTTCGTTAAAATACGCGATGGTTTTTTTGGCGACGGCCGCATCAGATGTAGTAAAGTGCAGTCCTTTTGGCGGCGGCGCCAATAACCAATGAAGGCCGACACATTCGATGCCAACACTTCTCATAACCGAAACCATCTCGTTTCGCCTTGTCGGGCTTATTTCCCCCACACCTTCTTTAACAAGAGTAAACGCTGCGATTTCAATTCCCTTATAACCGGCATTACTTACGATTTGACATTGTTCTGCCCAGCTTAATTCAGCCATACTCTCATTGCACATGGCGTATCTGAAGCCACTCCATTCGGAAGGAGAAACTTCTTTATTATGGCAGCTCAATGTCAATCCACCCAATGCCGCGCCGCCTAATATACTCCCTGATGTTTTGATAAAATCTCTCCGGCTACGATTTGACATGAACTTTCCTTTGTGAAACATTACATCAGTCCTCAAAATATATGTTTCCACACAGCACAGTAATGTGCCTGCATTCTTCTTTCGATTCTTTTGGTTTTTATTATATCGCAAATCCAAGATAATTGAAATAGTAGTTTTAATCGGAAGGTGTATCCGATGCTTATAAAAATGATTATTTTGTTGTTCGTTATCTCGCATTCTGCTATCCTTTAATCAAAATTCGTATCGAGGATTACTCTTATGGCTCACCGTGTGAACAGTTAATGAACGAAGTGAAAAAGGAGAAGTGTATGAGAAGAGCAAAGTTTGTCCTTTCAGTCAGTTTGGCAACCGCCTTTTTCGTGATACAAATATCTTCGGCGTATGCTAAAGAAAAGGCTTCTCGCATGAACGACCCTTGTATCGAGACGAAAGAACATAGGGATTCTCGAATGCAGTGGTGGCGAGAGGGTCGCTTCGGTATGTTTGTTCACTGGGGGCTCTATTCGGGTCTGGCCGGAACGTGGAAGGGCAAGTCTGTCGGCGACCGAGGCGGTATGGAATGGATCCAGCAGCGCGTCCGTGTGGACACATGGGAATATGCCCATGAGGCGGTTCCGCTATTTCGTCCAAAAAAGGATTTTGCAGGCGAGTGGGCTAAGCTCGCCCGAGAAGCCGGATGTAAATACGTTGTATTCACAACTAAGCACCACGATGGCTTCTGTCTGTTCAACTCCCAATACACCAACTACGATGCCCATGACCTCATAGGCCGTGACCTCTGCCGGGAGATCGTGGACGCTGTTCGTAACGAGGGTCTGAAAGTTGGCTTCTATCACTCCGTAATAGACTGGCACCATCCCCAGTATGATTATCTCAAAGCCGACCAGTTGCCTCATCCGCTCAAGGGCAAGCCGTCTCCCAACGGCCCCCGCAATCATGATATTTATGTCGATTATCTCCACCATCAGGCACGCGAGCTTTTCTCGAACTATGGCCCCATCGACGTCATCTGGTGGGACTATTCGAAAAAAGGCAACGAGGGTCCGTTTTGGCGTGCCAACGAACTCATGGCCATGGCGCGCAGCCTCCAGCCGGCTATTATCTCTAACAATCGTCTATATCACATCCCTAACATTGAAAAGGAAGATTCCGTGGCTCGCCTTAGAACCTGGAAGCCGGAGCAGGGCGATTTCACTACACCAGAACAGACTATTCCTTCCACCGGAATCCCCGAAGTTGATTGGGAGGTCTGCATGACGATGAACACGACATGGGGATACTCCGAACATGACCACGCATGGAAATCCCCTGAAATATTAATCCGCAATCTTGTTGATATTGTCTCGAAGGGTGGAAACTACTTATTAAACATCGGTCCCAAAGGCGATGGCTCTATTCCCCAGGAAAGCATAGAATCCATGCGAACCATCGGCCAATGGATGGCTGTAAATGGTGAAGCTATTTACGGCACGATGGCCAGTCCCTTTGAACCGCCGTCGTGGGGCAGATACACCATGAAGGCTGGTAAACTCTACATACATGTGTTTCAATGGCCTGAGAATGGCACTCTACAAGTTCCCGCTGGAGAGCTGAACGTCACGCGTGTCTATTTGCTTGCAGATCTCAATCGAACCTTGTTGAAGACAGAAAAAAGACCGGATACGCTGATAGTTCATGTCCCGCGGAAAGCTCCCGATGACATCGCCTCGGTGGTTGTAATCGAGCATAAGCAGTGAAATCAAGTTCGCGAACATGGGAGCGACTGTGGCCGGATACAGGGAATATGTTCATGTTCGTCTTGTGATATACGATTATACAAATACCGATGAAAGATTGACTCGCAGGGCAATATCTGCTAAGATGAACAAAACTTGACTTTCGTGCATTCGAATAGCTAAGTTGATATAAACTGCAAATATCCGGTTGATTGGAAGGGCTCTAAATGACTGACATTGCAACTACCTGGAAGATTGTCTGCTGCAAACAAAAAGCTCAAAGGATCAACTGTCTGATGCTAATCTCCGCATTGTTGTTTCTTACTCTTATTGGAACATTATGTGATGCAGCCGAAGAGCAGTCCGCTTTGCCGGATGCATTTCGTTCCGAGGATTTGTTGTGGGAAATCCGGCTTGGGACCCATCAATACACAATTCCGAAAATTGATAGAGGCCGAATATTCATAGGCACTAATGATATAGCACTCAAACACCCCGCCGTAAAAAGGACCGGTGGTGGAATCCTTATGGCTCTCGACCAGCCCACTGGTGAAATGATCTGGCAGATGCCGATTCCACGCTACATGGAAGGCACAAAGCCGCCATACCATTTTAATCAGTGGAAGTGTGGCGTGTGTTCGAGCCCGGCCCTTGATGGCAACCGGTTGTATATCGTAGGTCCTCGCGGTGACATTCTCTGCCTGGATCGCAATGGTCAGGCAGACGGCAATAACGGGCCATTCCGCAAAGAAATCGAGTATATGGGTCTTCCGAAGGATTCATCTTATCAACTCACTCAAGCCGATGGCGATATCATCTGGCAATTTAATATGATTACGGAAATTGGCGCTGTACCGCACGATGTCTGTGGCAATTCCCCGCTGATCCATGGAGATTTCCTGTATGCCTCATCCTCCAACGGCCAGGATGACAAGCACAAGTTTGTTCCCAACCCACTCGCCCCAAGCCTGATTGTACTCGACAAATATACCGGCCGGCTTGTAGCAACAGACGGTGAACTGATCGGCAAGCGAATGTTCCACGGACACTGGTCCTCACCGGTGGTTACTCAGGTAAATGGCAAGGCAATAATTCTCTTCGGAGGTGGAGATGGTGTGCTATATGCTTTCGAGCCGTATGCACCGTCAAACGCTGATGACAAAATACAGACGCTGAAGAAAATCTGGCAGTATGACTGCAACCCGGAAGACTATCGTCGCAGAGACGGCCGGGACATACCTTACGCAAAGCATAGCAATAAAAGCCCTGATGGGCCCAGCGAGATTATTGCAACACCCATCGTTGATAAAGGTCGAATCTATGCGACTATCGGACAAAGCCCTGTACATGGAAAGGGTCAAGGTATGCTGTCCTGCATCGATACTGCGACAGGTCGGAAAATCTGGGATAGCCGTCTGGTAGACCGCAGTATTTTGACATTAGAGATTCATGATGGATTGCTGTATGCACCCGATTTAACAGGCCGGCTTCATTGTTTCAACGCAGAAACAGGGCAGCACTACTGGCAGCATGAACTCGAAGGCCGTGTCTGGTGTGCCTCGCCGATTGTTGTCGATGGCAAGGTCTATATCAGTACCGAAGATAGTATATTATGGGTGCTCAAAGCCTCTCGCAAAAAAGAGGTTATCTCCCGTTCTCGCCTTAAATCTGTAGCCATAACCCCGGTCGTTCACGATGGAGTATTCTATCTTCCCACACAGAAAAGGCTTTTTGCCATCAAATTGATTACGCACTGATTCGCAATCTGTATCAGCATTGAAGGAGGATATGCTATTCGGCCCGATGCTTATATTCGCTGCGTTTTGGCGGTTTTGATTTGGAGGTTTCAATGAGAAGGAATCCGTCTATAAAAAAATATATTGAATTTTCATGTTTTTCCAGACTACGGAAATATACTTCAACTGTATTGTTTGCTTTACTTCTTTTGATTGTTATCTCGTGCTCTGAAATGCATGGAAAAGAACAGCACACGATGAGTATGCGTCTCGGTGGATGTGGTGGAGTTTATTTTTACGCTTCAGCGTGTGAATTGTGGGTCGAGGTGGAAAAACAGGATCTCAATATACGCCGAAACCAGACCCATTTGCGTGCTCTCCTTTT
>CAZIAN010000058.1:15460-16864 GCA_964537355.1 uncultured Pirellulales bacterium
AGGAGCCTGTTGTTTTACGTAATGCCGGACGGCAGGGCGATGTTGGATTTATGCCGGGTATCAATTCCTTTTCTATGGAAGTGAGCGGTTTGTCAGAAAGTGCCCAAAATTTGCTTGTTTATGACGGAGACGGGAAAAAAATAATTACTCTCGACGTTTCACCGGATGGAAAGGCCCGGCATAATTTCTCCGCTGACAATTCACGCCAGGGAAAGTTGTGGCGGTTACACCTGAACGATGCTCAGGCCGTAATTAATATTGATGGATTAACCCGATGGAAAAGAGGCGATATCTGGGAAAACCTTTCGTTGTGGACACCGGATTTATCTTCCTGGTTTGCCTTTCATGAAAACCGCTGGCTGCTGACTCCGTACAGCCGGAAGGTTTATGACGATACCGGCAATGAAGGTAAGGTCAACTTTACCGTATATAATAACAGCCCGGTGTCGAAACGTGTGAGACTGTCGTTGGAGTTTGATGAAAATGCGGTTTGGTCGGCTGAATTACCGACAACAGAAGTCCTGCTCGGGGCGAATTCCTCTGCGCAGGTACCGCTTAAATATAAAGTACCGTCGAAGGGTACCGAGTGGAGGTGTTATGTCCGGGCATCTGTTCTCGATGAAACTGGATTTTCAACATGGTCCTCAGTGACACTGCATCGTGGAATCGCTCCGGCGCAGTCGCCTGTAAAAGTGCCTATAAAGCTTGAACCATACCGACACGAAAATGAACAGTTCGGATATCTGCCTGAGTACCCTCTTGATAACCAGGTCTATTTCGATATGGAAAACCGGCCTTTTATTATTTCAAACGATGGTGTGTTTTTTCTTCGAGATAATGCCTGGATTAAAACCACCACTGCGCATCGTGCCGATACTAATGGAATCATTCCAATCAGACCTGTCGGTACCAAGATTGCTTTCGATCTGGATAATGATGTTTATTTGTTGGCTCGAGATAATGGATCGACCTGCCTTCTCCGTTCCAAAGATCATGGCGTGACTTTCAATGCATGGCCTGTTCCGGATTCTGGTAGTTTCGATATAGAGCAGTTTTCCGGGCACAATATAATAAGCGGGCCACCCCCTCTGGCGCGTTTCCATGAGACGGCGAAAGATCCGAAATTAATATGGCGCCGTATTAATGACCTTGATCTGATATTGCCTGCCAGGAAACCTGACGGCTCTATCGTTATGGGCGATCCCATAGCTGTTTCAAAAGAGTGCATCGGTCTTTCCGCTCATTCGGGAATTCCCTCCACGATCGTATCGCGGGGGGATAAGGTTCATATCGCCTGGGGTGAAGCGACACTCCCTGAAGAGAATGCACCGGGTGTGCCTACTTACGTAGCAACATATAGCCGCTCAACGGGACAACTTGGTTCGCCTGCACTCGTCGGTTATG
>CAZIAN010000059.1:0-5032 GCA_964537355.1 uncultured Pirellulales bacterium
AACATATTAAATCCGACTTTCATTGTAAGTTTCTCCTTTTATTTACAATCAATATCATTCTATACGTAAAAATAGTAAATTGCTAAATCACCTATCTCGGCCAATAACGGCGCTATCCATCAATCGGGATATTCAGCTCTTTGAGAGTATTGCGCATCCATTTCAGTGACTGCTCTATCATTGGCCCACCCTGCCCCTCACACTCCATACTCAGCATACCGTTATAGCCGTGGTCGCGTAAAAGCTTCAGGCACAGGCGAATATTCTCGGCGTTGACACCATCACCCAATGAGCAGTGGCTGACAGCTATGCCGGTCTGTTCGCCCCGAACCGATGCGGCCAATGATTCGGAGACATCTTTAACATGCACGTGGCTGAGGCGATCAATGAACCTTTTGAGAAACTCTAATGGCTCCTGACCGGCTATAAATGTATTGCCAGTGTCCATATTCATTCGCAGGTAGGGGCTGTCGCAGAAATTCAGCATCTTTTCCATCATCTTCGGTTTGGTAGTGAAGTATCCGTGCGGTTCTATGTTGACGATAATCTTGTGCGCCTCGGCAACTTCGATAATCTGTTCGTAGCTTCGTTTCATCATCTCCATAGCTTCGGAGTCGGTAAGGCCTTCGGGCTTGTGCATACCATCGGTGGTATCGACACAGGGACAGCCAATCAGGTTCGCCCACTGGATGGACTTCAAAACATACGGCACACCGCGCAGTGGGCCATCCTTTCCCGATAACGGATATGCCGCATCGACCTGTGAGAATTGCACGCCGTAGCTTTCCATCTTGCGCCGAAGCAGCAACGGGTCCTCGTACAGAGCCACATGGGGCTGGTATCCCAGGCCGTGAATCCAACTGACTCCGTCAATCAGGCCGCACTCGATATAATGCACATCGTTTCGCTGAGCCCACTGAAGGCAGGCCTCAAAGCTGAAATACGAGCTGTTAAAAGCGTCCGTATGAAATCCGATTTTCATCGCTTACCTATCTCCAAAAAAAAGTTCGAATCGTTTTGTAATCGATTAGTTCAAATTTGAGTGGACCGGCGTTAGTCCGGCCGCCCAGGCACAACCCCGCCGTAAAAGCTCGGCGGCAGGCGGATTCTTAATCGACTTTACGTCATGACCCAAAGCACAATGAAATACCCGACCCTTGCCGTATTTGAAAACAAACGCCATCGGGTAGTCTTTGCCGTCCACCCTCGAGCGTGCGGTCGCAAGCAAATCAATTTCTCTGTCGCCGGCAAGACATGTATATAGCTCATCATCCGTCTGGAACGAATCCATCCCCCGGGTAATGGGATGATTCTTATTGACAATGTCAACCTTGAAAGGCCCCCGTGGATCGTGCGCCCTCATGTCAGGGTCCCAGGCACGACCTGCGAGATTACTAAACTCAGCCCAGCCCTGGAAAGCGCCGCAGCCAAAATGGAGTACGAAGAGGCCCTTGCCGTCATTAACGAACTTCTGAAGATTTGCCCTGGCCATAGTACCTGGGTCTGGCTTTTCCCAGTTCATAAAGTGGATAACTATAATATCATAGTCGAACACCTCGTCCGTGCCCAGGAATTCCGGCTGCTCGACCACATCCACCTTCAAACGTTTATCTTCGCCGAGAACATCAGCCAGAGCCGGAGCCGTTTGCTGCCAGTTGTGAGCGGGATGGTCGATACCGGTAACTATAAGCACTTTTTTGGTTTGCGCTTCGGTCTCTTGCATAGCATTGTTTGGAGCCGAACCGCAACCGGCCATAAAAATGACCAACGCTCCGATTAAAGAAGTGTACTTCATAACTGCTCTCCTTAGAAGCAAATGTTTATTATCAAGCAATATAACAGCCCCTGTTATCATCTGTCAAACCCTATTTTAGGCTCTGCTATTACCTTTGGATTGCGAGAGAGAGTGTTGCATATCTTAATTAGATGTGGTATAAGGACAAGCGTCAGTAGAAATTAACAGGTAGTCAGGGGTTAATAATCAGTAATATGGAAACAACAGAATTAAAATCAGCAATATCAAATCTGTCGGCCCGGATTGAAAAAATCCGGGACTGGCTTTGACTTGTCCAACAAAAAAACCCAACTTCAAAAGCTGGAAGCCCAGATGTCCAAGGAGGGCTTCTGGGACAATTCCGAAGAAGCCCAGTCTGTAGTGTCGCAACTGAGCATGCTTAAATCGCTCGTTGAGCCGGTGGAGGAAATGCAGCGTGAGGCCAAAGACCTTCACGAGCTGTTCGAAATGGCATCAGATGAGGCAGATAAGGATGAACTCGCACAGTTGGAGGATGACCTGAGTGTGCTTGCCAAAAGGTGTGAACAGGTTGAATTATCGGGGCTGTTATCCAGACCAGAAGATATGAAAAACAGCTTCTTCAGCATTCACGCCGGGGCAGGAGGAACGGAGAGCTGCGATTGGGCAAACATGCTGCTTAGAATGTACACGCGATATTTCGAGGCAAATAAATATAAATGCCAGGAGCTTGATATCACTCCGGGAGAAGAGACCGGCATTCGGTCGATAACTCTGCGAGTGAGCGGGCCTTTTGCGTTCGGTAAGCTCTCATGCGAAACCGGTGTGCACCGGCTCGTAAGAATAAGCCCGTTTGACTCACAAAAAAGGCGGCATACAAGTTTTGCTGCGGTGGACTGCATTCCGGAATTCGATGAGGACATCGATATTGAAATAAACGAGGAAGATATTCGAATCGACTTCTACCGGGCCAGCGGCGCCGGGGGACAGCATGTTAATAAGACCAGCTCGGCAGTACGGATTACACATGAGCCAACGGGTATCGTCGTGCAGTGCCAGAACGAAAGAAGCCAGCATAAGAACAAGGCCCAGGCGTTAAAAGTACTCAAAGCCAGATTGTATATGCTCGAAGAGCAAAAGCGCAACGCCGAGGTTGCGAAGCTTTACGGTACGAAGGGTGAAATCGCATGGGGAAGCCAGATACGAAGCTATGTTATGCAGCCCTACCAAATGGTCAAGGACCATCGAACCGACTACCAAACCGGTAATGTTGAGGCGGTTTTGGACGGAGAACTCGACGGCTTTATCGAAAGCTATCTGCGGCATCGAACCAAAAACAAACACAAGTAAATAAGGAAAAGGTCAACAAAATGAAAGATATTATCGAGGTAGAGTTAAAAACACGGACAGTTGATCCGGCAAAATGCCGGACAGACCTGCTTGCGGTGGGAGTGTTTTCAGACGCCAAGGGTCTTGATAAATTAAATGCACAACTCGACAGTATGCTTGACGGTGCTATCGAGCGGCTGATTAAGTTAGGCGATTTCAAAGCAAAAGAGGGAGCCAGTGCAATCGTTTACGGCAACGACAGCACAGAGACCCAAAGGATTATGATGGTCGGTTTAGGTGAAAAGAAAAAAGCAACGCTTGAGACGATTCGCAAAGCGGCATCCAACGTGGCAAAAAAGTCGGTGGAAATGAAAATAGAAACAGTAAGCCTGGCGCTGCATAAGGCATTCGGCGGACGATTCGATTTATCCGCAATGGGCAGGGCTGTAGCGGAAGGGGTATATTTCGGCAGCTATCGCTATGATGAGTATGTTACCGAAAACGAAAACGGACGCGGGGATTCGCTCAAGGTTGAGGTAATTGATTCCGATTCGATTAAAACAAGAGCATTGAATAAAGGTCTTATGAGTGGAATTGCTATCGGCAGGGCCCAGAGCTATGCCCGGACAATAGCCAATCGGCCGGCCAATGTCATAAGCCCGCCTGAGCTGGCAGCGGCCGCTAAAGAGCTTAGTCGCAATTCAAAAAATCTGAGCTGTACCGTTTTCGATGAAAAGCAAATGGCGGCAAAGGGTATGGGCGGGGTGCTCGCAGTCGGCTCCGGCTCAGAAAACAAGCCGAGATTTATTATTTTGAAATACAATCCCGAATCCAAATCCGCAAGCCGTCTGCCGACAATCGGCCTGGTGGGCAAAGCGATAACTTTCGATTCCGGCGGGATAAGCATTAAACCGGCCGCCAATATGGACCAGATGAAATTAGATAAAAGCGGGGGTATTGCGGTGTTGGCCACAATGAAGGCTTTGGCGGAGTTGAAACTGCCTGTCAATGTTTACGGGATAATCCCGTCGGCGGAAAATCTTCCGAGCGGATCGAGTTATCGACCCGGCGACATTATTACAACCTTCAGCGGCAAAACCGTGGAGGTGCAAAATACCGACGCCGAGGGCAGGATGATTCTTTGCGACGGTCTTCACTATGCCGTTAAACAAAAATGCGACGTTATCATTGACGTTGCGACATTAACGGGGGCCTGTATGGTAGCCCTCGGAAAATATAAGGCCGGGCTGATGGGCAATGATGACAAACTGATAAAGCAGCTTCAAAAGGCCTCCAAAGACAGCGGTGAAAAGGTATGGCATATGCCAAGCGGAGACGAGTACGCAAAGGAAATGAAGAGTACTATAGCCGACCTGAAAAATATCGGAAGCAAATGGGGCGGGGCCTGCACGGCGGCTGCCTTTTTAAGGCAATTTGTCGGAGATACAAAATGGGCACATCTGGATATTGCAGGTATGGACATGTTCAGCACGTCTACCGAATTTTCAGCGGACGGCTCAACCGGATTCGGTGTGCGGCTGCTTACTACTTATCTTATGAATCTAACGTCACAGAAAGCCTGACACAAAGCAGGTAGAGCCAAGACACAAAACGAATAATAATCGATGAAAACCTATTGTTATGAGTCGAAGAAATGACTAAAAAAAGCAAGGCCATAGATACCGAGAGAATCATAAATGCAGTTAAGGAAATACTCATAGCAGTCGGTGAGGATACCGAGCGTGAGGGATTAAAGAGAACACCGGAACGGGTGGCAAGGATGTACACCGAACTTTTGGGCGGGATGCATGAGGACATCAAAAAGCATCTCAAAAGCACTTTTACCGAAAACTACGACGAAATTGTTCTGCTGCGTGACATACCATTTTACAGTATATGCGAGCATCATCTAATGCCGTTTATCGGCTCGGCCCATGTCGCCTATCTGCC
>CAZIAN010000059.1:5042-16667 GCA_964537355.1 uncultured Pirellulales bacterium
AACGGTCCTTGGTGTCAGCAAATTAGCCCGTATCGTGGACTGCTTCGCCCGGCGGCTCCAGACCCAGGAAAGACTGACTTTCCAGATCGCCGATTTTTTAATGGAAAGCTTAAAGTCACAGGGGGTCGCAGTTATAATTGAATCTTCACATAGCTGTATGACCATTCGCGGCATAAAAAAGCCCGGCTCAGTAATGGTGACATCGGCACTTCGCGGATTATTCAGGAGGGACCCGAAAAGCCGAAATGAAGTTTTAAGCCTGATGCATAGCAGCAACAAGTAAGGGATTTTCTTTATGCATAAGCTTACCAGGCAGGTGCGGTTTTCGATTAATCCTTTTTTAGCCGAACAACGTGAAGGATTCAACTCATATACATCCAAACCGGCCGGGGATGGACTTTCAATATTCCTGGAATTATCAGTCGAAGTAATCGGAGAGGTCGAACCGTCCACAGGATTTGTCGTTAACGTAACCGATATTGACAACAATGTTCGCAAATTTGCCGTGCCGGTTTTCACAGAGCAAATACAACAGGATTTTCGGCAGGCACAACATATCGGCCTTTTTGCATTGGCTGAACTTCTAAAATCAACATGGAACATATTAGCCGATAAATTCGAGAGAGCACAATTAAGTAAATTGAGCCTGAAACTGAACCCTTTCAGGAAGATGGCTATAGATTTGAAAGATTTTGAGATGGTTTATTTTAGTGAGAAATTCGAATTTGCCGCAATGCATAAACTCTGGAACGATGATTTTTCGGAAAATCAGAATCTCGAAGTTTTCGGCAAGTGCGCAAATCCCGCCGGACACGGCCACAACTACATTGTCGAAGTTACGATAAAGACACCGATAAGTAAAAACGATTTCCATATCTGTGATTTCGAAAAAATAGTGAACAATGAGCTGATAAAACTCGTTGACCATAAAAATTTAAACGCCGATGTCAGTAATTTCAGCAAAATCATTCCCACAGTTGAGAATATTACAGTTTTCGCATGGAACAAGCTGGCCAGCAAATTCGACAAGGCGGCCCTACATTGCGTTACGGTCTGGGAAACCGATAAAACATATTGCTCATACTACGGCCCGGATAAAAGCGAATAAAATAAATCCGAAGCGTTGGGAGTATTATGTGCTTTGCTAACCATAAATTTTGAGTGTCGTGTGTTGACATGGCGGATTTAAGGTCATATAATATCCTTATTCAAGCCGTTAAGAACGCTGAATAAACGGAACACAACATTGCCTAAATGCACCTTTTGTTTGAAAGCAAATTTAAAAAGAGCACCATTCAGATTATTTTATCTTCGAAGTCTATTTTGGGTTCATTTTTCCGGAAAGAAAGGGATAGCAATGAAAACAAGAGCTTTCACACTAATCGAACTTCTGGTGGTAATCGCAATTATAGCAATCCTTATGGCAATTCTCATGCCTGCTTTACAGCGGGTGAAAAACCAGGCCAAAGGTACCGTATGTATTCAGAATTTACGCACCATGACCATGGCCTGGATTATGTATAAGGATGACAATGATGATGACCTAGTCAAGGGCACAACAGGTGAAACCAACGGGAGCTGGGTACTAAATCCTTCCGGCAACATGATTGAGGACAAGAAGGAGGCCTTAAGAAAGGGTGCGCTTTTTCCCTACGTCAGCAACACTGTGGACGTATATCGCTGCCCCGCCGACCTGAGGCAGAACAACCCTGAGATATATGCCTTTCGAAGTTACTCCATTGCAGGCGGTATGAACGGAGTAAACCCGGCTGGCGCCTGGGAGATTATTCCTCACATAAAATATACCGAGATAAAAAGACCGTCCAGCAAATATGTGTTTCTGGAAGAAGCCGACCCACGAGGATATAACAATGGTTCCTGGGTTATGAATCCTAAGTCAAAAGGATGGGTTGATCCGTTTGCAATCTGGCACAGCAGGTCACAAAGCACTTTGGGATGGGCTGACGGCAGCGCGGAAATGCACCGATGGCTGAGTAAAAGTGTAATCGATTGGTGCAAACAGGCCTGTGATGTGCGCGCGAGACAGACATTCAGTTTCTATCTGCCCCGTGCTGACGATGACGTCGAAGATTTCAATTTTATGCTGAATGGCTATGCGTATAGAAGCCTTCTATAGCACCAACTCCCTGCTGAGCAAAACAACCTTATAGAGTAAGCCGGAGTATCATTAGGTTGTGAATAACGAACTTATCGGTCTTTAGGGGATAAAGTTTTAACATATAATCACCTGTTGGATACCCCTCCAAGTCGCATCCCACCAGCCCAACGGCTACCTGGGCGGATATGTCTTGCTAAAGCTATGTTCTTTATTTGCCGATACTTATGTTGTAAGAAGGCTATTGGTCTATCCGCTCCAATCAGGCTTTAGCATCAATATATTTGGTACGGCCAAGACTATAATAACAATGGTTTCCACAAAAAATCAGGTATGACAGAGAGGCTGTATTTGTTTATTCGCGCAGCCGACGGGGACGGAGTCTATCCAAATTGACCATAATAACGAAATAATGTTGAAACAAACCTTTTTAATATTTTTATTAGTGTACAACTGCAATCTGGTTATTGCCGGACAAAACCTGGCACTGCGCAAGAGTTATACACTCTCACCGAAACCCAATTATTATTTGTGCACTGATAAAACCGATGCGATTCAACTCACTGACGGCAGAACCTCCGGCAGCCAATGGACGAACAAGAGCACCGTAGGCTGGCAGCAAGTCGAACCGGCAGTGGAAATTGTGATAGACCTCGGTAAAAAGTCGGCCATCTACGAAGTGCGCATTCACACTGTCGGGGGGGGCTTCGCAGATGTAGAATTTCCTGAGTTTGTTGGCGTGCTGCTGAGTGATGATGGTCGGGAATTTCGATTGGCCGGAGTTGTAAGCAGTAAAAACTTTGCAAATATCAGAGCACACGGTTATCGCGGAGCATCATGTACAATGAGCGTTGGAAATATAAACGCATCGGGACGATATGTCAAACTGGTAATCAGGCCAAACTGGCGCTATGTGTTTCTTGATGAAGTAGAGGTATTCGGTGATTCGCTTTCGGCTATAAACAATATAAAACTCAGGAGCAATCTCGAAGTATTCAAATCTTCGGAGGAGCTGTTAAGTAAAGTCGAGGATTATTTACATTTGAACGAAATGGTTGACGCCACGGTCAAAACTGTCAAAGAGAGTAGTGCGTATCTTTCCGGCCGGCTCAGCGAGAAAATCCTCTCCGAGCTTGAAAACCTTGCCCGGAAAACAGATACATCAACAAACAGATTATATTCAAACGATGAGCTTTCCGACATAAAGAGGCAGGCAGGCAAGGCGCGAGCCGCAATATATAAGGCGGCGTATGAAAAACCATTCGTGTGCCTGCAGGCAAACCCGATGGAAATGGTATTTGAAAAAAATATGGTTCTTCGCGGAAGCACCAAAGATATAAATATTCAAATGTGGCAGAACGAATATGAGTCGGCCGCATTTAACATTGTGAACTGTTCCGATGAAGTGATGACAATGGGTGTTTCCATTTCACCATTGCTCGGCCCCGCTGGCGAGAAAATCGACAGTAACAAAGTGTTCAAAGTCAGAAGAGCTGTATATGTTAAAGGCAGTACCGTTGGTTCAATAGCCGATGCCCTTGTCTTGCAGACAGAGCCTTTTGATTTACAGCCCGGTGAGCTTAGCCAAATATGGCTTACAATATATAGTCCGACGTTAGCGGCCGGCATATATAAGGGCCAGGTCGGTGTTTGGGCAAAAAGCGAAAAAACCAAAAATCTGCCCATAGAAACCATACCTGTTACTATAGAGGTTCAAAAACACAAATTTCCCGAGAACATTGCCCTTCATACCTGCAACTGGGCTTATTACCAAGTCGCATCTTCAGCCGAGATGGCCGAAGACCTTCGCAATCACCATATTAATGTTTACACTGTTCCTCCACAGGACCTGCCTTTTCTGCGATTTTCATCGGACCGGCCCGGTGTTATCAGAACACCAAATTTTACAAAATTAGACAACGCCCTTCGCTATCACAATTACGCCGGGACATATCTGCTTTGCTTAGACTTCAACCGCAATAAGAAAGACCATGGCCGGTTCGGGAACGTTAAATGGATGAGCGAGCAGTGGAAGGTCGTTTTTTCGCAATGGCTTAAAAACATGGTAAAGCATCTCAACGATGCCGGGGTCGGCTATGATAAATTCGCGTTGTATCCGTTCGATGAGAGTTTGTGTGATGACTTTTACAAGCTGGCACAACTAATCAAAGAAACGGACCCCAACATAAGGATTTACGCCAACTCCTTCGGCAAAGGTCCTAAAGAATTCGTGCGATTCAAAGAGCTTATCGATATATGGTGTCTTCAGGACGGCCACTGCGAGCGAAATCCTCAATGGCTGGATCAGATAAAGGGCTTTGGAAAACAAGTCTGGACATACGAGTGCTTAAGGCCAATGAAAGCCAAAGAGCCTTACTCGTATTTTCGCCTGATGCCGTGGCGGGCTTTTAAGCGAGGTCAAACCGGGGCGGGCTTCTGGATTTACTACTACGGACTTAATTTCAAGACCGGTGCTGTCCCCTGGGATGACACGTTAAGACCTCAGGGTTTTTCCGGCGTTGTTTATGGCAGCCAGGAGAGTCCTGTGACTGGCCTTGAAGAAAATATCATACCATCCCGGCGATGGGAAGCATGGCGAGAGGGCGTCGAGGACTATCAATATATTTTCGAATTGCAGAAAGCAATAGAGAAGATTAGCACCGAAAAACCAAAAACTTCAAAACGGGCTCAAGAATCTCTTAACGATACGGTCGATTACGTTTTGAGAAACGCCGGCGATTGCGATGCTGTTTACAAGGCCCGAAGAGAGCTTAATAAAATCCTACAGGAAATTACTCGCGAGGGGCCTGCTGAGAAAAGATAACCTTGTCCAAGACATAAAATTAGTATTAGTTACTGAACAGGATAAGCCGTATTAAATGTCATTACGAAAACGCATAATAATGAATGCCGGGTCAAACTGGGTGGGAATGCTGGTTGCGGCGGCGGTGGGGTTGGTGCTGTTCAGGACTATACGGCATAATCTTGGTGCGAGCTTCGGTGTGTGGGCCTTGCTTTCAACCGGACTGCGCTATCCTATGATTTTGGAAAGAGCGTTCTCCCTTTCAACAAATCGTTTCGTGGCCTTTTATCGTGAAAATACCGAGCAGATGAACCGGTTTGTTTCAGCCTCTTTCGGAATTCTCATGGGACTGGCTTTTTTAACCGTTGCCGCGGCTGTTTTATTATCATTTTTCGTTTCCGACATATTTACGGCAATTACCTCCGAGTCGGCACACGAGGCACAGATTACATGCATACTAGTTGGTGTCACATTGGCACTCAGGATAGTGGGCGCAACTTTCGGCGGTGCATTGAGAGGTTATCAGTACCATACGAGATCCAACGCCGTTGCAATTACAGCTAATCTGCTTCGTATGGTCTTAACTTTAGGAATACTTGCCCTCTGGAAAAGTATGATCGCTGTGCAATTGGCATTCGTAACGGCAGCGGCGGTATCTGTGCTGTTGATGTTTTCAGTTGCACGAAAATCGATCGAAGGCTTCAAAATAGTCATCTCGAAGATCGGAAAGAATACGATCCGAGAACTCTTTCGATATACCGGTCATGCGACCGCCCGTTCGGGCAGCATGGTTTTTATGTTTAGTACATTAGTATTAGTGGTCGGTAAGGTAGGCAGCGCCGAGGACGTAGAGGTGTACGCAATTGCCTCTTTGATTCCCAGTTTTGTTCGCGGGCTCCTGGCAGGGACTCAAAATGTTTTCCTTCCGGTTATCACCAGTCTTAACGCAGGGGGACAAATCGAAAAAGTAAAAGCCGTAATCAAAAAAGGGACCCACATAAGCTCTGCTCTGGCCGGTGCCTTATTGATTTTACTGTTTGTCTTCACCCAAGAAGTTCTGTCTATCTGGTTTAAGGAAGCGGTCCCATCAGAAACGGTCCTTGTAATGCGAGTGTTGATAATATCTGTTGCCGGTCGGGGATTTTTCGGAATATGGTTGCCTTCATTGGCAGGCATAGGGCATCTTCGAGGATTGACTATCGCAGCAATAACAACAGCAGCAGGCGCTATTATACTTGAGCTAATTCTATTGCAAGGTTTCGTTTCAGTCCCGATGGCACCATCAATAGCGCTTGTGGTTGCTCTATGTGCATATATGGGGCTTTGGCTGCCTATTTACGGTCTGCGTAAATTGGGGATACACCCATACGAATATCTTAAAGACAGCTTATCCGGACCTCTGGCGGCAAGTGTCGTTTCAATCGCAGCACTGTGGGTGCTGAGCCGCATTCTGCCGAAAGAAAATGTTCATTGGGTGTTAATGCTTACATTATCCATCGTTATTGTAATAGCAAGTTTCACAGCTATTTCACTACGGAAAGAGACGGCTGATTTAATCGTTGCAGTGAGAAAAAAATATGAAAGCAAAAGGGAACCTCGAATATGAAGGCCCTTGTTATTAATCAATGCTCTACAAATAAAGGGGACAGAGCCGTTCTGTTTTTTGTGCTCAGAGAGCTGGCACGCAATGGTATTGACCAGGTCACGGTTTCTGCAAGTAATCCGGAATATTGGGAAGAGAAGCCGGATTTTCCGGAGACTGCTGTGCGAGTTATCCCATGGGGCTGGGACAATTCTCGGAAAAAAGACGTTGGCTTTTGGGGTAAAGTAATTCATCGAATACAGAAGGTAATACTCAAGCGGCGAATTAATTTCCCCCTGGTACGTAACGCCCTGATTGGAGGCAAACGTCCGTGGTACCTTCGCTTTCTGATAAACAGGCAATTCGTAAAAGCCCTCAGAGAAGCTGACATCGTCATCAGCACCGGAGGTCACCACATCACCACCATGTTCGTACCCGATGCGGCCGCTCCGCAGATATTCGATATGGCGGCAACATTGCTCTATGAAAAACCATTATTACTCTGGTCACAATCTATCGGATCGTTTAAATTCAAGTCGGCCAAAAGCAGATTGATGGTAAAAAAAATACTTTCCGGCGCCGGCCAAATATTTATCCGCGACGAGGACTCGGCGGAACAAATAAAAGAATTGCAGGTTCCCTTAGAGCATGTATCAAAGACACGCGAGTCCGTATTCGGCCTGTGTGATATCGTCAAATCACGAACCAAACCAAGTAACCGTCCGCCCGTTATGGGCATCTCCGTTTATGTTCACACACGAGCCAACCGAGTCAAAGAACACGAGAACAATCCTCGTTATTTTGCATCGCTGATTGACCATGCCATAGAGGCCGGATATAAAGTGCGTTTTTTTCCTATGGAGCTGCAGGGTACAGACCGTCGCTTTATCGAGGCCGTGATAAACAATGTCGATAAAAAAGAAAACTGTGAAATTATCGAGGGCTTTCCCGGAACTTTAGATCATATCAACGCCATATCTCAGTGCAAAATGTTTGTCGGGCATAAAACTCACTCACAAATCTTCTCTTTATTAGCTGCAACACCGTTGCTGGCGATTGCATACCATAAGAAAACCGAAGATTTTATGGCTCAATACGGGCTTGAAAAATATTGCATTACAGATGAGCAGATCAGTGCGGAAAAGCTGATTGAACTCTTCGATGAAATTAACAATAACCTGGACTTCATCAACGAGAAACAAGAAATAACGGGCTCCCAAATGTGCAAACAGGTCAGGGCAGATTTTGCACGAATGATTGAGCAGGTCCGCAATGTAAAATAAAGCAAAGCGAAACCTACCGGGTATAGAGTGAAAAAATCGAAAATCAAAAGAAAATACTTAAGAAAACCTGACTTTTAACCTGTAATCCCATTCTTTGATTTCCGATATTTAGCTTTAGGCTTTAGTTCCCAATATTAACAGTCAATTTTATAAATTTATTACAAAGCCGAATCCAAGGTAATATTATGGCAACTTTTATTGCAGTATTATGTGCGATTGCAATAGTAATATGTGTGCCTCTGGTGGTCTTGAAGCCGAAGTGGGTATTCTACATATTCCTTATATCCGTTGTGTTCCACAACGTACTCGCCAGCTATATAAATAGTGCGGGCAACCTTGGTATGCCCCGCACGTGGGCACCGGCAGACATCCTGGCTTGGCTGACATTGGCGGCGGCGATTTTTGTGCCCAAGGAACGGCAGTATCCTTCCGGCGTTATTGGAAAATGCTTTATTGCTATAGCAATATTAACCGCACTTGCGCTGATACAGGGGCTGCTTATGTACACTGAGACCGCCTTTACGCATTCGAGGGTGGCACACTTCGCAGCGGCAATGATATTCGGGCTTCGGTATTTCACAAACTTTTCCCGCGCGAACGGATTCTTAAAATTCTCGGTCTTCCTGCTGCTGGCGATGTTCGGCGTACATATTCTCGTAAGATTCGGTATTTTCACACCTCGTGTCGCGGAAATCGATGTTTCAACACAATTAGGCGGCGAAAGAGGCACATATACTCTCGTTCCCCTGCTTTACCTTTCGCTGGTAAGTATTGCGATAGGCAGACTTGTAAGCAAAATCGGTTGGTCCCCCGTATCCATCCTGATGATAATGGTCGGTATAAGCGGCATAATACTCAGCGAAACAAGGTCTATGTACGGGGCGATTGGCGTGCTTGCCATAGCATCGCTGCTGTTCATCAAGGGCAGAATCAGAACTATGCTGGCATTCGGGGTTGTAGGCATTCTTGCAATTGGAGCAACTTCTTTGGTAGGCTTTGATTTTCTGGAAAGATTCAGGGCGGGCTCCACGAGATCAGGCAATGTCGAAATACCTCAACCCTTTCAACAAGGTACCTGGAGAGCACTGGAAAACGGAATAATTATTTCAAGCTACAAGCAGGAACCTTACTTCATATTGACCGGCAGGGGTATCGGGGCACTGCATCCGGCACCAGCGGGCAAAGCACCTCTGGTTGGCTTTTACCATTCAGAATATCTTGGCTGGCTGGACAGGAACGGCTTACTCGGCTTGGTGACGGTGCTCATCCTGATATTCGCTATCCTTGTGCGGAGCTTTGCTTTATCGAGGATCGATATCCCATATATGCGGTATTACGGTACAACAAGCTTTTTATTAATGTTGGCATTGACGGCTGACGGATTCTTCCACCCAATATTCTCGAATCCTCGCGGGGCACCGTTGTTGATATGTTTTGCCGCTATAATTGCCAACTGGCAGGACATCTATGCAAGCCTCTGCCCGGAAGATGATGACCTTGAAGAAGAAGATAGCTTTGAGGAAGAAGAAGCATGCCCTGAGCTTACTTATGTGTAAAGCTATGGGACGTTGAATATACCTCGAATTACCTTCTCAATTGCAGCAGGAAATGAATAAATCAAAAATGCGCGTATTGATGGCAGCCGGTGCAAGCACAGGTGGATTATACTCGTACACCGATGCCTTATGCAGTGGTTTGTCTCGAACAGGTGCAGATGTTACCGTTCTTACAAACTCATTGTGGGCGGACCTGCCAAGGCCATTCAAAATCGATAGACGTCTGTTCGAGTTCATAGACAAGAAAAAACAGTGGTCACAACTGCACTGGGCGGCAGACCGATTTTATCGAAGCCTGATTAACAGTTTACGGCGGAACCGTTTTGCCGTTCGGGAGCGTTTCGATGTAGTTCATTTTCAGGGCGTGGGTACTCCGCTGCTGGATCAGTTTTTCTTAAAACCCTTAGCACGGCAATTGCCTGTTGTACTTACCGTCCATGATGTTAAACCTCATTATGAACGTTTTGTCAGCAAGGCTTCGTTCATAAAACGAAGCCTTCAAATCCCCCGGCGCTTGATAGTCCATTATGAGGACGGCAAAAGACAATTAACCGACCATTGGGGGATTTGCTCCGACCGTATAGACGTTATACCACACGGAATTATGCCTGTGCAAAATCCACCTGACCAGAGGAATGCACGGAAAAAATTAAACCTGCCGGAAGACCGCCAGATAATACTTTTCTTCGGAGGGATTCGGCCAAATAAAGGTCTGGACGTTCTTATAAAATCGTTGGAAACTGTCAAATTATTTAACGAACAAGTTTTACTTGTCATCGCGGGTGGCCTCCTCGGCAGATTCAGCTTCGAACAATATTCCAATATGATAAGAAATACCGGTTTATCAAATCATGTGCAGACCTTTATCAAATTTATCCCGGAAGAAGATGTGGATTATTTCTTTGCGGCATCCGATCTTGTCGTATTACCTTATTTGAAATTCGAATCACAGAGCGGAGTATTACTTCGTGCCTATGCTCACAAAAAACCTGTGGTTGCCAGCAATGTCGGAGCAATGGGAGAGCTTGTGTCGTCAGACAATATCGGATTAGCCGTAGAGCCCGGCGCCGTAGAGCCATTGGCTCAGGCCGTTATAAATGCACTTGATGACCTCGATAAGTTTCAATCTCATTATGGTCCTGAACTCGAAAGCAAATACGGTTGGGATAATATCGCCGAGCTGACCATTCGCAGCTATGAGGCCGCTATCAATATCAACTCTAAATGACTAATATAGAGTGACAATGAAAATCGCATACGTAGTTTCGAGTTTGAAAATCAGTATGACCTTTGTGGTCAACGAACTCGAAGCACATGAACAAGCCGGATGGCAGGAGCTGCCTTTGGTCAGTTGCAAACCGGGTACGTTTGAGAATTTATCCGAAGTAATGGTCAAATGGAACAAGCGGGCAGTTCATCGTCCCGGCATTTTTGTGCAGTTGGCGGCAACCTTAAGAGAAATTATCACACACCCGATTCGTTTCGGAAAAGTCCTTTTTTGGCTGGCAACTTTGCTGCTCCACAGTCCTGGCGAATTTGCAAAAGCACTTTATGAATTAACTGCCTGCTGCTGCTTTGCCGAGGAGTGCAGACGTTTCGGAGCGGAGCATATACATGTGCATTTTGCCAGCCGGTCGCTTAGCCTTGGCCTGATGATGGGGATGCTGACTGACCTGCCCGTCTCCTGTACTGTTCATGCGTTTGACATATTTACAAGAAACCCGGACAGCTTGACAATGCGATTATCCAAATGCAAATTCATAGCCTCCATATCTCAATTCAATGTCGAATATCTGCGAAACACCTGCGGAAATTCTGTTGCCGATTTGTGTCGTGTTGTGCATTGCGGAATAGACGTGGAAAAATTCAGGTCCATTCGCCGTCAACCGGAGTCCGGCAGAATAGTTTGTGTGTGCAGGCTCAGCCCGAAAAAGGGTCTGGATATTGCGATAAGAGCTTGTGCTAAACTGCGAGACAATAATGTAAAATTCATATTCGAAATTGCAGGAGATGGGCCGCAGCGGCGGGACCTTGAGGAATTGATTGAAAGGCTGCATTTGTCTGACAAAGTTAAGTTACTCGGAGCCAGGCCAAACGACCAACTGACAGAACTTTTCAGTCGAGCATCTGTATTTCTAATGCCATGTGTTAAGACGTTAGATGGAGATATGGACGGCATTCCCGTGGCAATGATGGAGGCAATGGTATGTGGGGTACCGGTAGTATCAACTGCTATTTCAGGTATTCCCGAACTGGTCGAAGACGGCGTTACAGGCCGGCTGGCT
>CAZIAN010000060.1:0-16608 GCA_964537355.1 uncultured Pirellulales bacterium
TTCATGCTTACTTTGTTGAAGAAGTCAATGCACCTTGCTATTTCAGGCATCGACTCGAACCAGTTGTATGAGTATTCGAGACCGAACATGGTGGGTTTAATGTCAAGGCGGTGAATTTCCTCAATAAACTTCTCCGTTTTGCCCACGCCGGAGCCCCATGGCACATCGTGACCTTCAGGGCTTAGCTCGTGCAGGTCGTGCATTTGTACGGTAATCAAACGATCCTTTAGCGTATTCACGGCTTTGATAGGGTCAATGCCGGACCGCATCCAATAGCCCATATCGCCGCAGGCTCCGATTCGCTTACTGCGCCCTTGACAGACCTCCAAAATCCCTTCAGGATGCCAGTACTGCGGCGAAGCTTTCCGGTCGTGGTTATGAATGGCCACATTAATTTCATAGTCGTCACAAAATTTCTCGATTGTATCCAACGCTTCCGGAAGCGGCTCCGACATGAAGGTTTCGATTCCAATTTTTCGTCCGAACTCAAAGACCTTGCGGCATCCAGCTTCATCACCGGGTATATTCTGGATGTAATAGGTCAACAGACGAATGCCGGCTGAGTCCAATTTCAGTCGAATTTGTTTCAACTCGTCATTAGTCAGTTGGTCATTGAAGTTCTTTGGAATCTCCTTACTGACTTTTTGGAAGCTCAGGCCGCCCATATACGGTAGGCCGAGCTGAGCAGTTTTATCTATCGCCTCGAACAGTTTGTATTTATTGAAGGTGTAGGCCTCTATGCCGAGGCGCCAATCCAACTTTTCCTGAGAGCGGATGGCGGGCGTTAATCTGCCACTGGGGATGGTCGGGGCCCGAAGATCGCCCATAGCGAACTGCACTGCTGCGAGATAGAACTGTAACATCTTGGAATCCCAGAATACGTAGGGATTGTGCGCGATAGTGCAGTAGAAAACGCGACCCCGGCCATAGTTTCGCACCCAGGCCAATGCGTAATCATTGTCTTTACGCAAAACGTTGCCGCGAGGCTGCCCCTTGAATTCAGTTTTATCAGTATCGATACTGAAAAGTACGCGGACCCTCTGCCTCGAATAAGGCCCATGGACGCGAAAGAACTCATCTCTGTACTCGAAACCCTTACCGCCGAAAGGTTGATTTATGGGATTATCGGGATCGTCGAGCTTGATGAAGACATGTTCTTGGCTGTCCATGTGATTCGCACCACGTGCACCTAACATTATGCCAAACTCCGGCCAGTCCTCATAAGCGCCGGGCCAGCGAGTGAAGGCCACCGTTGTTCCGTGAACGCCAAGAAGTCCGCCGCCGCCATAAATAAACTTTATCAAGCTTTGTCTTAGGGCGGGGTCGGTGAAGAGATTGCCAACAGTATTGTTCAAAAAGACGGCATCAAACTGCTTCAGATTTTCGGGCTTGAAGACGGATGGATTTCTGCTAATTACGGTTTCAAAAGCTCCCGTCTTTTCGCCCATTAGTTTGAATGCCGTATTGGCTGTTGGAATGGATCCATGCCCGCCGTATCCAACATTGAGGTCGAAAATCAGGAGCTTGCGTTTCTTTTGAGGCCGGGCGAAGGCTTTGGTTGGAATTGCTGCCTCTATCTGTTGACGCTGGTCAGGCGCAATGATCTGTGCCTTTGCAGCAGCATGTCTAAGCCAAGGCGCAGCGAGCATTCCGGTTGCCGTAAATGTGCTGCCAAGAAAATCACGCCGTGTGATAATTTTAGTTGGCTTTGTCACTTTCTTTATAGAATCCATTTTATTCCCCTTTCAAAATTATTACTGAACCACATGCAGGGGTTTAGTAATATTACCACAACGTACCTCATGAATTCCAGCGTTAGGTGCCGTTAGTCCTTTGAACAAAACCTCTTTCTTCTGGCCGGCTTGCAGCCACAGCCAACGAGTTTTCTTTAGCCCGGCTACAACAAGTTCAATTTTAGCCAGTCCTTTTTGTTTACCGTTTTCAACTGTGATGATAGCTGAATACGGTTTGCCTGGTGTGAGCCGGCCTGCGGTGCCATCGGTATTTAGTTTCAATTCAATGCAGCGAGGCTCGACCGTGGAAAATTTCATACCGCGAAGCCGTATATGCATGACATCATCTAACGCAAACGCTTCGAATGCCTGGGCAGGGGGTGCGAATTTGAAATCCTCAAGCGTGAGCCATTCCACATCTTCGCATTTCAATACAGGACGCAAGTCCTCTTTCTCATAACGCAGCCGGACATTGTCGAACTGAAGGTTCTTTACATTGCGAGCGTAGAATCCCCAGGCTGGCAGTGGCCGGGCATCTACACCCGGTGATTTCACATCCATGAGTGCCTGTTTCTTCGTACCGCCACCCTTGTATTCAATTGTAACATCCCTGAAAACGATATTCTTGAACGCTGTTTTGGCCCAGCTTTCCACGGAAGATGCGGCCCGATACACGCCGGTAGCTGAGACACGGTTGACTATGATGGTGTCGGCGGTATTTCCGGATTTCAACGAAAAATGAAATGGTGTCGAAACATTATGCATTGTGATATCTGAGATTAGCACGTTATCGAGACTGCCTTCAGTAGCGTCCCATGCACCGGGCTGCAGATTCAGGCCTGCAAGCATGTTGTTGCGGTTCGAAGAGCGGTGAGGACGGATACCTGGGCCATAAAAGAGGCAGTCGTGAATAATCAAATGAGAAGCCGGACCGATTAGGCGGATTCCATTGCATGAGGAGTTAATAATGCAATCGGAAATCAAAGTATTCTCCCAATACCGTCCTGCGATTGAATCATCCCCTGTGAAGAACTGGCAGCCAACGATACTTACGTTTCGACATGGCCGCTGAGGCGCACCGCGGAAATGTACGCCGTCCCAGCCGCCGGTGAATTTGACGTTACGAATATCAACATCATCACTGATTTGGAAAAAAATGGCGTAGTTAGCTGAGTCAAGAAAAGAAATATCACTCACCTTAACATTACGGCAATTTACAAATACGAACGTGTGCGGCCCACGCATTCGTTCCTCACCGGTTGGGTCGAAAACTTTATTGCCGTCAATCACGCCCCGACCGGAAATCGAGATATCTTCCAATCCGTCGCCGAGTATCAACGCCCTGTGCCACTTGCCCCATTTGGCTTCCGGCATGAAGGATGGGATTGTCGGATACTGATATTTATCAAGTTCTGTGGTTCCGATCAGCGTAGCACCGGCTTCGATAAAGAGCGATACATGGCTTTTGAGGTGTACTGTGCCGGACAGGTATCTTCCGGGCGGGAATAAAACTTGTCCGCCGCCTGCGGCTGCACATGCTTCAATTGCCTTGTTTATCGCCGCCGTGTCCAGTGTCTTACCATCGCCTGCAGCTCCGTAATCTCTAATACTGAATACCCCGGGCTCAGCAGCGATGGCCGGTTGAGCAGTAGCAAACAGTCCCGCCATGACAAGCATCGGACGAATAACTTTTGAGATGCTGTCAAGGGGCCAGCGAATGCGATTTTGGTGCATCATAAAATAACCTCCAACGGTTGAATTATTGATTATTAGAACAACAAACCCTGTTATTGTCAAGAAATCATCACTAATGTAGCAGTCTAAAAGGTTTTTTCATAATCGTTGATACAGTTATTAAATCAATTACTTGCAGGAATTGCCAGACTTAATTACAATCGAGAACTCGTTTGAATGGAATGTTGAATCAATAAAAATAATGAGAGGTAAATATGAAAGTTATAGCTTTTAATGGCAGTGCCCGAAAAGACGGTAACACCGCAATAATGGTTAAACAGGTATTCAGTGAGCTTGAAAAAGAAGGCATCGAAACCGAAATGATACAGTTTTCAGGTCAGAAAATCCACGGCTGCATCGCCTGCTATAAATGCTTTGAAAACAAGGACCAGAGGTGCGCCGTAAAAAACGATATCGTAAATGACTGTATCGAAAAGATGTTACAGGCAGATGGAATCATTTTGGCCTCTCCCACTTACTTTGCCGATGTAAGTTCGGAACTCAAGGCGCTCATCGACCGGGCCGGATTGGTGGCTAAAGCCAATGAAGAAATGTTTGCAAGAAAGGTCGGAGCTGCTGTTGTGGCGGTTCGCAGGGGAGGATCAATCCACGCATTCGATTCGATGAATCATTTTTTCTTAATCAGCGGTATGATAATACCTGGTTCATGCTACTGGAACATGAGTTTTGGACTTGAAAAAGGTGAAGTTGAGAAAGACCAGGAAGGTCTGCAGACGATGCAAACTCTCGGTCAGAACATGGCATGGTTACTGAAGAAGATACAAGCGTAAAATGCATTCATCAGGATTAATTAGTCATACAGGTTAAACGTTCAGGATATTGAGCGGTTCGTACTTTTTGTCAAGAACCTTTGAGCTGTCGAAGCCCAGCCATTTGTCCAATACGGTTGCATACACACTTCGGAAGTCAGTATGGAACTTCAAATCGCCGTTATCCAAATCCGTAAGACTTGGATGTGGACCGATAAGGCCGCCTTTGAGCCTGCCGCCGGCCAGGAAGATCGGAGCGGCAGCTCCGTGTCCAGTTCCGCGGCGTCCATTTTCCTTAACGGTCCGGCCAAATTCCGAGAAGGTCATCAGCAGAACACGATTCAACAGCTTGTCTTGCTTCAGGTCGTGGACAAATGCTGCGGTTGATTCAGAAAAGTGGTGCAGCAGAGAGCAATGGTTGCCTAATTGGTTTGCATGATTATCAAAGCCTCCGATTCCGCCACCACCAAGCTCAGTGAAGAATATCCGGATACCAATATCAGCCCGAATAAGTTGAGCGACCTTACGAAGACTGCCGGCAAGTTCGAACTGTGGATATTCGGCTGTGTTGGCAGTCTTTTTCATTATCGCCTCGACTCGCTCGCTGTTGGCGTAGGCTTTCAGTGTGCACTGCTGCAGAAAATGCATCAGTGGATTGTTCTGATTTGGGCGTGGAAGTCCGGCTGCTCGTTTGCTTTGCGAATTGTATTTATCCTGACCAGGCAGTTCATGCATTGTTAGATTTTCAAGTGAGCGGATAGATGGAACGACGGCATTCTTTGCATTCAGGCCGAAAGGCTGGGCGATCGGCCCGACAAACACGGCCGGCGTGTTAATACTATTCGGCTCCCGGATGCTGTCAACTGTCCGGCCAATCCATCCCGTCTGACAATCAGGCTCGTCGGGAGCTGCGGTATGCCATATCCGCATCCCGGATTCATGTGAGCGGTCTATGTTCGGATAGCCAACACCCTGAATGATACTCAGGTGTCCCTGCTTATACAGACGCATGAATGCTCCCATTCGCGGATGGAAACCTAAATACGAGTTGATCTTATGTATTTCGTTGGGGGGCAGATGCAAAGTAGGGCGGTTTCGGGCATATTCATCGTCTTCGTATGGAACGACGGTATTGAGGCCGTCATTTCCACCCGAGAGCTGAACCACTACGAGCACTGTATCGCGTTCATTACGCTGGTGTGAGGCTGCCATCATTGGACGAACAAGAAAATCCGGTGCTGCGGATCCGAGCGATAACAGGGCTGAGCTTCCTAATGTGGCCTTCAGGAAATTACGTCGTGTATAGCTCATGGTATTTTCTCCAAAATTTAAGCTAACTGAAACTCAGGAAGTGTAACTACCGTATGTGCAAAAAGACGCAGCTTTGCATCTTCATCATCACTGTTATTTCCTGAAGCTGCTTGCGCCGTTTTCAAAATAGTCTCATGAACATCGGAAGCGAGGTCGTTTTGCAAAAATAAATCCAACAAAAGCTGCCTGGCGGATTTGATTGTTGAGTACCCGTATTTGTTGGCGAGTGCCCGGGGATTGAGTTTGTCGCCATACGGCCCTGAGCCCTGCAGTAGCGCCAAAGCAAGATTTCTTCGCCCCACGAGTGTAGCGCTGTCAATCCAATACCTTCCGCCGGCCCAGCCGTTTGCCGTAGGAGGGTTGTATAGATTCTGTCCAAGACCGGCCAGGTCTTCCGCGAGCTGGGTTGTGGATACGACTCCTTCCAGGGCTTGTACTATGCTCAGTGCGAACTCTATCGGGCTTTTAATCCGCCGGCGATATGCAGTCCTGGAAAAGAACAAATTGGAACGGAGCATCGTCTCAGTGAGTTTCATTATATCATAATCTTTTGCGAAGGTTTCAGCCAGAGGGCCAATCATAGCCGCATTGGGTTGATCGGTTTCACAAATCAGCAAACGGTACAGCTTTCTGACCAGCATCTGCGAAGTGGCTGGTTGTTTAAGTACAATCCGTGTAATATCATCGCCAGCGAAATTGCCTCTTTCACCGAGAACCTCTTTGATATTTCCATCGTGTTCACGGGATATATAGCGAAGCCGGCTCCTCAGCACAAACCAGCCGGTAAAAGCCCTTGCAGCCTCTCCGACATCTTTTTCCTTGTAGTTACCTGGGCCCAGGGTGAAAATTTGCATAAGCGGCCGGGCGAAATTCTCATTCGGTAGTGCTTTGCGGTTTGCATCTGCTCCAAGATAAATGAGTACTGCCGGATCATGTGAAATTGCTTGAAGCATGTCACCGAATGAATTAAGAGCGTGACTGCGAAGAAGCTGGATGTGCTGCAGCATCAACCTGGGATTTTTAACCTTGTCACTGTTCGTTGCGAAATGGCTATGCCAGAATAGTGTCATCTTTTCGAGTAATGGATGAGGTGTCTGTATGATCCGCCGGAGCCACCAAGCTCTCAGGCTTTTAATCGAACCGGCGGCAGAATTATCATATCCATCGTATGTATTGTTGAAGGCTGTCGTATCGGCTTGTGGTTTAAGCAGCTTGTCAATGGTTCGCTGTGGCCCATCGGAGAGAGCCTGCTGAAGCTGGTCCCAACCGGCTCCGAATGCTGCACGTCGAAATAAGTGTCCTGCCAGGATAAGATTCCAGGGCTGCTGAGCATTCGGCCGGTATACAGCCCAGGCCCAACCAGGATCGGTCAGCTTTTCGTTGATTGTCGAGTGGTCTTTTTGTGATTTATGTTGGTCAGGTGATTTCTCAATTTGCTCAACCATAAGTAAATCCTTTTAGATACTAACAACCAACATATTTTTCATTTTTAGTTCGTGGCCGGATTATCGACATATCCCCGGTCACCGTAAGTTCAGCTTTATTTCCAGAATCGCCTTGGTCAAACCTTCGTGTGTGCCAAGTCCCAACTTGGCGCGTTCAACTAATTTCACCAGCGTAATGAGCAAATCAATCCCTGCTTCGGCTTCTTCTTGCGTCCTGCCCTTTTTAACCATGTCGTTGCGTACCATTGTATCCCTGTTGGCTTTTAATATCGATGTTAACTGGGCTGTGTCGATTTCGACCAGGCTGTGGGTTTCGGCAACTGGATTTACCTTATGCTGCATCTCTCGGTTCAAGGAATCGATAAGGTCGCGGGCTAAATCATCAGTAGAACTTAGAATTAGGTATTCACCCGGCATAGCAAGGGCGGGGCGGATATTGAATCGTTGTTCCAAATTATTTTTCTCGTCGAGCCCGGATGTAGAAAAGTAAGCCATTGAGAATTTAGTCCCTTCGTGGACTTTGCGATCTATAATCAACCCTTGCATTGCCTGCTGACCGCGCGTGAAATTTATTAGGCCCAGGGCTTTTTGCCATGCTTCCTCGGCTACTTCATTGAACTGCTCTGGATTCTGAAGCCGCAGGATGACGGCAAAGGCCGGGAGCTTAATCTGCGGTGTGCCGGTTGCTGAGTCGAATTCCTGCTCGGCCACCACAAAGCGAATTTCGGGTTTGGTTTCTGCCAGAACCTCGTTGGTTAAGTCGCGTCCGCTGAAGAAAATGCCCATCATGTTCTCGAAGAAAATCAAGCCAGATGTACGTTCTGGGAAGAGTTCGTCCTTGGCAGAGTAGAATTGATGAAGATTGCGATAAAAACTTAATGCTGCGATTCGACGCGGTACCGACAGGTTTGGAAAAGCACCTTCACCCGGCTTTTTTGGCAAGGCAAAGGAGGCGGGACTTGTCGCAGCTATCGTCTTGCTGTCAACTGATGCCTGAAAGACCAGGGTGTTATTTTCAACGTGTAGTTCCAATGACAACCAATTCGAATCGCGTGTTGCTTCTAAAATTCCCGCGAAAGCCAGTGCCGCCAGGGGATTTTCGTTTTGTTGGCTGAAAATCTGAGCGACTTGAGGAATGCCCATCAGAGGTTTGAGATTTACAAAGACTTTAGCGACTGCATCAGTCCTCACAGTTCGTTTTGCAGCCTGGTAGGTGGGATTTGCTGCTAAGCTCACTTTGTTTGCTTGTGAACGATATTGCACAATGTCTTTAAGCCTCTTTGCTTTATTAGCAAAGATTAGCCGTTTTCCAATAATTGTGTGTGCTTCTTTTCCGTCGAATGTCCAGGCCGTGAGACCCTGATACTCTTTGGATTTTACTGTATCATATTTACCCTTTTTTTCTGCTTCAGATCGAGCGACATTAATAAAAAACTCATGAAACCGTACCAACATCTGTTCATCTTCAGCGTCGATAATCAAAAACACCGTATCTTCAGGACATACCGCAAATGTAATACCAGCTCCCGTTAGTTTTTCCAGCGCTGTTCGCCAGTCTGTACCTAACTTGGTTTCAATAAAGCTGATTATATTAAGGAATTCCTGGAACTGAGGTTTCGATGCCTGTTGTTTGTATAGAGGCAATGCCGTTATAGCCGCGGTCGCTTCGTCGTTACAAAATGTTTCGAGCAGTACTTTCGGCTTGGTTACTTCCAGCACAATCACTGCATCTTCTGGAATCCACTTGATAGCCGGGGGCAAGGTTTGTCCCATTGCTGAAGTTTCCAACATAAAAGCGGCCAACGCTAAGGCGAGTGCGAATACGAGTTTTCGGGACATGCTAAACCTCCTAAGCTTCTAATAATTTATTAGTATTTCATCCTAATATGAAGCATTATGCCAACTAAATGTTACCGTTTTGTTACGGTTTCGATTTTTCTTATAATTTTGTGAAAATATTTTTGTTTCTGTTTTTTTTCATATCCACGGGACAGTGGGATAAAAAATAATAATTATAAGAGCATTAACAACCGGATAATATATGCGCTCACCAGATTGCGATAAGAAACAGCCAGCGATTATTATGCGGCAGCCAGGGCTCATTGGCCTGGTAATCCGCATTTGGCTCCGGGTGCATATCCAGCCAGGGACGATCATGGTCGGGCCATGCTCTGGTGATGCCGTTGACAATAGCCCCCGGCACAGCCCCGCGAGGATTCCCCGGGATAGAGTTATACCGATGATGATACTGAGGGACAAAGATGCTCCCAACGTCTTCCATTGTGGAAACGCCATAAGGATTTCTGCCCAGAATCCAGTGTACCTGATTTTCTGCAATTATGCGACCTTCTGCAAACCCAAGTTTTTCCAGTAAAATTCCCTCATAAGCTGTATCCAACAATTCACGACTTTCACCGACATACCAATCATTGATATCATGATAATGACGAAAAAATATAAGGCTGCCGTCATCGTCTCTGCGTCTTGTGATTTTGAAAGAATTGTTGCAGATAATCCTGAGTTCTTCTAATCGCATTTTGGCGATTGATTTTATCTTAGGGACCAGCTTGTCTTTGGGAAAAGCAATCGCATATTCAGCTAATTCACGAAAACCTGATGTGTTTATTTTGTCTTTTGGTAACAGCGATTCGGCTCGTTTTCTGGTCGCATCTCGGTATACCTGCTTTTGTGTTGCACTATAAAGGGCCAGGATTACCGGCATATTACCACCGTGTTTTTGATAGAGACGTTCCGCCATAGCGAGATATTTTGGTATATATTTTCCGAGTAGTGCGAAGCCGGGCGTACAGGCGGAAGCATTCACCCTGTTATCACGAACACGGCGTTCGTCGCCGGTCTTGGGTAAATTGTCAGTTTCTTTCTCCGGCTTACCCCAATAGCCGTAGCCGGAGCTTATTGTTGCTATCATATCCAGAGTTTCAGGATTAATACATTTTTCTAAGAATTCTGCACCCCAGACAGCTTCATCTAAAATGTCTGCTTGGCTGTTTGCATCTCGATCGAATTGGTTAAAAAAATCTCTGCGTTTATCGTACGCAAAAGCCAAAGCGTAAACGGATTCGGGTGTATAGCCGTTATATTTATTATAATCACCTGCATCATGCCAGCCGCCAGCTAAGTCTTTATAACTGCCGTCAGGCATCCGGGCATCGTCGAGGTGGCAGGCCCCATGAAAAGAAGGAATGGACATGCCGCAACGCTGATAATAAAAGAATCGATAGGCTTTTTCACTTGTTTTCGAAATTAATAGATTGTTACGAATTTCAAAAGGCGGAGAATAATAAGCTTTCTTGCTAATTAGAGTTTCAACAACATAACGACCGGGTGTCTTAAAGGCCGAGAAATCTCCTTCCCAGTGGTACAAATCCCACTGGCGGTAATAGCCAAGCTCTTTGAACCTTCCAGTAAATGCTTTTGTATTATTTTCAAGATTTATTAGCGAAAAAGAGTCCGGAGGTTGACGCAGAGAAGTTGACGACTGAAGTATAATGCCCTTCGCATGTGATTTTGTTTCGTAACCAAGCTGGTCAACTAATATATCTATATGTGGATTACGATTGAAGTAGATTTCCGCATCATCGATATAAAACGGTTTATTGCCTTTTGTTTCGAGGGCAATTTGAACCTGCCGGGCGGTGTGGCAACGTATGGCATGCAGAGAATATTTGTACCAGCCGCTTTCACTTTCGGCCGACTGACTGACAGTTTGTTCGGCTATCTTAATAAATGGAGTGCGGTTTCGGCGGGTGTACCAAATAGCCTTGAGAGTGATCTCTTGGTCGGGTGCTTTCTTTAACCAAACAGATGCATCGCAGGAAAATATGTCCTGATCTAAACGCAAGGCGATTGTTCTTGCGCCGCTGACGCCCACATTAGTGATATTATTTCTTACTTCCTCGCCGCCATTGTATTGGCTGTAATATATCGTTCCCTTCAAAACATTTGAATTTGGTGTTACTCGCAGCGATTTCTTTCCCGTACGAGCAATATCTTCTACAATCCTTATTTCACTGCTGCCGTCTTCTGTTACAACACCTATCGGGAACCAGCCACCGAAATTACAGAGATTTGTTTTGATTTTTGTTAAATCGTTTTCAAATGAATAATTAGGTGCGATATTCATTTTTTCTGATTCTGCTCTTACCTGGGATGGTGGGATAAATGAGATAAAAGTGATGTTGAAAATAACAGAAAGCAATAATGTAAGTCTTGTGGAAAATAATTGATTCATATCTGTTCCCATCGGTTATACCGGGTTACTATTGAGCTGTAATTATATAACAAAGTGCTTTCAGTAGTGCAATCAGCATATAGTGACCTACTAATCGATGAACGTATTACATTTTGCTGAGTACTTACTGCTCAGGCCACTTTCCGTCTGACATATCACGCAATTCCAGTCTGCTCGGATCAATGACCACGTAGTTTATCTTTTCACGCCGCCAGGTGTAGGTAATATGAACAAGGCCGTCGGAAGCCAGAATTGCTGCGGGATATGCGCCGTAGGCTCTTTTTTCGCCAATAGTTATTTCGTCCTCCAGTTTCAGTGCGGCCTTCCATTCCTTGCCATCAGTCGATATTGCTACATTTAATTGGGCCCGGTTTTTAGTCGAGTGGTTATATACCAGCAGTTGCCGTCCGTCTTTCAGAGTAACCGCGTCGATACCGGCACTTGGATTGGGTAGTATCGATAGTATGAGCGGACTCCATGTTTTTCCTCCATCGCTTGACCATGATTGACGCAGATTCCCTCGACTGCGGCAAAGAATCTGGAGCTTTCCATCCGGATAAGTAAGTATGGTGGGCTGAATAGCGGGAAAGTCCTTACCATTGTTAAGTGCTTCTGTTCTGCTCCAGGTTTTGCCGAGGTCCGGAGTTATTTCCATATGCACTCGCCATCCTTTGTCTTCTGTGCTCGAACCGCAAAGCAGCGTGTTATCGGGGAGTTTGATTGCTTTGGCCCTGACTGGCCCGATGATGCCCTCAGGCAGTCGACGCGGTTCTGACCAAGTTTTACCTTGGTTATTAGATACAGTCAGCATCCCCCACCAGCTTGCCGGTTTGGGCCCGACCTTGTAGAACAAAAGAAGCTGTCCATTGCCGGCTTGGTACAGAACGGGATTCCAACAGGGATGTCGCTCTTGCTTATTTGAGGGGAGCCGGCTGTATTGAATTCCATTTGCAACCTCGACCGGTTCCAACCAGACAGAGCTATCTTTTGGCTTAATACTAATCCATATCCCGACATCTTTATTACCTTCGTCGGTACCTGCGAAATAGGCTGAGATGAAGTTGTCTTGTGTTTCGGCTATTGTTGATGCATGGCTTGAGCGAAACGGGGCTTTTTCGAAAAGAAACTGTGCCCCGACAATACCCGGCTGTTCCATAAGCCTGGGGATTAAACTATTTCTGTTACCTGATGCAAAAATCGTAGTCATTGGCTTTAGGATTAAGATTGTGATAATAGTAAATTTCGCTTTGTTGTTCATCATTTACTCCTCATACATTTAACAAGGTTAATATCATGATAAGTATATTGTATTTATTATGGTTTGCAAGAAAACAGCGGCGTGTTTAATATTAAAACTGTTACTTTGGCTATATATGATTTGACCACTAAAAAAGACTGGACGAAATTGGCAGATTTGATTATAATGCACTTCAACCAGATCGTAAGGATACTGACTTGATATGAAATTTCAAACATCTATTATCAATCGAAGAGGAGATACCCAAATGAAACAGCAAATCACAACGAGAAATAATGGACATAAATCAGCGTATTTTCGTACTTTTTTCGCTTTTCTCATTTTATTTATTGTTTGTGATGTTGGTATCACAAAGGATTGGGGTACTTACCGGTCTGAGATAACACGAAGCGGGATCACCTCTGAAACCGTTGGCCCGAGGCTCTTCTTACAGTGGAAATATATTCCCACCCATCAGCCCAAACCTGCTTGGCCGATGCCTGCGGGGGAACTGCCAAGAATGCACAACGATAATGCGTATCACGTGGTGATGGCTGATAACAATGTTTATTTCGGTTCCAGTATTACAAACAAGGTTTATTCAATCGATGCGAATAAAGGCGATATACGCTGGGAGTTTTTTACCCAGGGGCCGGTTCGTTTTGCTCCAACTGTCTATAATGGCAGTGTTTATGTCGGTTCCGATGATGGTTATGTATATTGTCTTGATGCCGAAGACGGTTCACTTGTATGGAAATATCGAGCCGGATCCACTGATGAAAAGGTTATTGGAAACGGCAGAATGATATCTCTCTGGCCGGTGAGGACGAGTGTTCTCGTTGATAAGGGAATTGTTTATTTCGCGGCAGGTGTTTTTCCTTATGAAGGATTATACATTTGTGCTCTCAGTGCTGATGATGGTTCGGTAGTCTGGAAGAACGATACTATCGGTGACCGTGCACATGAGCTGGAATTCGGCGGGATATCGCCACATGGTTATCTTGTGGCGTCTCAGGATATCCTTTACGTTCCTTCGGGGCGGTCTATGCCGGCTGCCTTCGACCGCAAAAACGGAAAATTCCTGTTCTGTGCTTCTCCCGGCGGCAAACGAGGTGGAACCTGGGCGCTGATAGATAATGACAAGCTTATCTCCGGCAACGATTACTCCGGTAAGCCTCACAAAGTCACCTATGATGCGAAAACCGGAAGGCGGGAAGGAGAGGCTTTTGCATGGTTTCCCGGGATTGATATGGTCCTTACCCGAGAGGTATCATATGTATTAGCCAAAGATCGGATTTATGCTATTAACCGGCCCAAGTATAACAGGGCTGTAAGAGAAGCTAACAGACTGGCAAGTGAACGCAAAAAACTGTCAATCCGGCTATCAAGCTTGAAGAGTGAACTAAAATCAGCCAATGATAACGCCGGTAAAAGAATAAAAGGACAGCTTAATGAACTAACTCGCAAAGACGCTTCTATGGCTGCTGAAGAAAAGCGATTAAAAGATTCAAGCTATGAGTGGCACTATGCAAAACGGGGGCTTCGCTCGATAATATTGGCCGGTAATGTTGTTTTCGCCGGGGGTGAAGGATTTGTCGTTAGTATTGACTCGAAAACCGGCAGGGAAATGTGGAAAAGTGAGGTCAATGGTGCCGCAATCGGATTGGCTGCCTCCGGCGGGCGTCTGATTGTAAGCAGTGACAAAGGTCCCGTTTACTGTTTCAGCGAGACAGAAGTTAGTGTCGCCAAAGTAATCAAACAGAAAATAAAGTCTAATCCCTTTGCTAACGATTCACTTACCGAAACATACGAGGCTGCCGCGGAAAAAATCTTAGCCGAAAGCGGCATAAAGAAGGGATATGCTTTAATGCTGGACTGTAATCAGGGGCGGCTCGCTTATGAATTGGCTAAAAGGACAGAATTACAAATAGTCGGTCTGGAAAAAGATCCGGAAAAACTATCTTCCGCCCGAAAATATCTCGATACGGCCGGTTTGCTGGGAAAGCAAGTTGTGGTTGAACCCTGGGATATGGAGTCTCTGCCGGATTATTTCGCTAACCTGATTGTTTCCGACGAGATGCTCATCTCTGGCAATACAGCCGGTACGACAGAAGAAGGGCGGCGGATACTTCGCCCGTGGGGAGGCACGGCGTGCCTGAGTTTTCATCGTGATGGGGATGTTGTCTGGAGAAAGTATGTCCGTGGACCTTTGGAAGGCGCCGGCGCCTGGAAACAGCAATACGGTGATCCACAAAACACAGCCTGCTCAGGAGATGAGTTGGTATATGGTCCTTTGGGAGTTCTTTGGTATGGGGAGCCCGGCCCCCAGGGAATGGCCGAGCGCCATGCTCGCGCGCAAAGTCCGGTCTCAATGGATGGTCGATTATTTATGCAGGGTGAAGAGCTAATCATGGCTGTTGATGCGTTCAATGGAACATTACTGTGGAAAAGAGAAATTCCGGGAGCGGTACGTGTGAAAATCAAGGCCGATTCTGGAAATCTGGTTGTAACGGAGAACGGTCTTTATATTGCTGCTCATGATAAATGCTATCGCCTTGATCCGGCGACGGGCCGAACAATGCATGAATATAAAATTCCTTCCTCTTCTGATGGGACTCCTCGCCGATGGGGCTATATATCAGTTATCGGTAATATTCTCTACGGCTCGAATGCCACAGCCATGGATGAAGATTACGGTGCTGTTTTGAAGCGTTTCGTGGAAAATGGGAAATGGAAGAATATTGAGGATGTCGCCGAAGAGTACAGGCAACGGTATGAGTATTACAAAAAGCAATATTCTGAACCAAAGGATTTGATGATGGCGGCACAAAGATCGGGTGCTATGTACAGCTCAATGACTTCTTTTGCCCGAGGAGGGGAGTTCCTCCAGACAAACGCAGTGACAGACAGCTTAATGGTGAGCGACAGGATATTCGCTATGGACACGGAAACGGGTGAGTTGCTTTGGAAGCGTGACGGGAAAAAGATTGCTAACATAACAATCACGCTCGGAGATGGCAAAATCTTCTATGCCGACAGTGAAATAAAAGAAAGCCAAAGAAGCCGGGCCCTGAAGAGAAGGCGAAAACTGACAAAAGAGGGTGTATATAAAGAAAGAGCTGGAGTTCTTGAAGAGTTAAGGGAAAAGAAGCAGTTTTTAGCTGAGAAGTTGAGGAATAACAAGTCTTATTCACAAAAAGCTCAGGTTGAATATCTGATTAAGTCTCTTGAGGCCGAGCTTTTCAAGGAGGAGTATCCCGAAGGTAGCTTAACTTATGATGATGCCGACGTAAGGATTGTTTTTGCTCTCGATGCTGTAACAGGAGAATTAATCTGGAGACAGCCGGTCGATTTGACGGGATGCTGCGGTGATAAAATGGGAGCTGCCTACAGCAGTGGATTGCTCCTGTTTTTCGGCAATCACGGCAACCACGACGCATGGAGATTCAAGGAAGGCGGTTTGAAATGGCGGCGAATCACGGCGTTATCCACTGAAAAAGGTGATATGGCTTGGTCCCGTGCCCTCAACTACCGAACACGGCCGGTCATTGTTGCAGATAAAATCATCCTGGAGCCTCAAGCCTGTGAACTTCAGACAGGTGAGATCGTCATGCGCGATCATCCAATTACCGGTGAGCAAGTACCCTGGGAATTTTTACGCCCCGGCCATACCTGCGGTATCACTGCTGCTTCAGCGAAGGGGCTTTTCTATCGCTCGGCTTGCACGGCGTTTTATGACCTGGAGAGAGACGACGGAGTCACTATCTTTGGTGCCTATCGACCAGGTTGTGCCATTAGTGTTATACCGGCAGGCGGCTTATTGCTTTCTCAGGAAGCGGCGGCCGGCTGCACATGCTCATATCCGGTCCGATGCTCATTAGCATTAAAACGTAAACCAAATAGAATTCAGCCTTGGGCTGTTTATGTAACACCGGGTAACCTCAGCCCTGTTAGGCGTTTTGCCATTAATTTCGGTGCCTCAGCGGACATGAAGGATGACGAGGGAACTGTATGGTTCGGTTATCCAAATCCGAAAACCAGTTCGTATAATCACTTCCCAAATTACGGCGTGAAGTTCGATCTTAACGCCCAGACCCTGCCTGGGATGGGATATTTCAATCGTGAC
>CAZIAN010000061.1:0-1492 GCA_964537355.1 uncultured Pirellulales bacterium
TGGTGGCCAAAGGCAAAGCCTTTTATCGATTACCTGTCTCGATGTTCTTTCATGCTGCAGCAGGGACTTTTTGTAGCGGACGTATGCTACTACTACGGAGACCAGGGTTTTAATTTCGTACCTGCCAAACACATTGACCCGTCACTCGGATATGGTTACGACTACGATGTAGTAAATCCCGAGGTTATTCTAAGCCGGATGAGCGTTCAAGATGGCCGCTTCACTCTGCCTGACGGAATGCAGTACAAGCTGCTGGTCCTACCGGATCGGAAAGATATGAACCTACAGGTCCTGCAAAAAATCAAAGAGCTGGTCACCGCCGGCGGAACAGTGGTCGGCCCGAAGCCAACGCAATCAAATGGACTTACCGACTATCCCGCCCGCGATCAGCAGGTTAAACAACTTGCCGATTTGCTATGGGAAAACTGCGATGGGAAAAAAGTGCTGGAGCATCGATACGGCAATGGGAAAATTATATGGGGCCGCTCTCTGAGAGATGTCCTTTTATCACGCGGTATCGGTCCTGACTTCCATTATACCAGCGCCAAAGAAGATGCAGACCTGGATTTCATTCACCGGCAAACTCCCGAAGCGGATATCTATTTTATTAGCAACAGGAAGATGCGCAGTGAATTCGTCAATGCCCATTTCAGAATCACCGACAGAGTACCCGAACTTTGGCAGCCCGATACGGGAACCATCCTGGAGCAACCGGTTTATGAACAAACACCCGAAGGTATGCGTGTTCCATTGCAGTTTCCTCCTTCCGGTTCTATCTTCGTTGTCTTTCGCAAACCGGTTAGTCGGCCTCACCTGACGTCACTGTCCCCCGGAATCAACGCAACAACAGTTACTGATAAGCAGCTAAGAGTCACCACTTTTGAAAACGGTTCTTACAAAATGAAAACATCGACTGGCCGAACTATAGAATTCGAAATAGACCGGGTTCCATCTCCACTTCAATTAACCGGTCCCTGGAAGGTCAATTTCGGCGCCGGATGGGGGGCACCGGACTCTGCGATATTCTCAGAGCTGAAGTCCTGGACCGAGCATGAAAATCCCGGCATTCGTAATTTCTCCGGTACCGCCTGTTATAAAAAGGAATTTCGAATTCCCCGGAGGTGGTTCGCAAAAGAAAGAAGGATTTATCTCGACCTCGGCAATCTTTGGTCTCTCGGAGAAGTCACCCTGAACAGTCGCCCTTTAGGTATCCTCTGGAAACCCCCTTACCGAATTGAAATCACTAAAGCTGCCAGCCCCGGCCAAAACAACCTCGAAATTGAAATTACCAACACCTGGGCCAACCGCCTCGTGGGCGACGCAAAGCTGCCGCCCGACCAGCGTTATTGCAGAACGAACATCACGGTTTCGGGAACGCCGGGAAAACCTTGGAAAGACATTCCATTGCGGCAATCGGGCCTGCTGGGGCCGGTTAAGCTAATACAGGCCGTAGAAAAGACAATTGACTTAACGGAATGATTTATTATAACAG
>CAZIAN010000061.1:1592-16419 GCA_964537355.1 uncultured Pirellulales bacterium
ACTGTCAGGCGGTCCCCCTTCATTATGATATGGAAAGTGTTCCATTGACCAATCGGCCTGTCCGCCCTGACCTTTGGTGTCACCCCTGCGTGGTCCTCAGGAGAAAACGCAGGGTCGGTACGATACCCCCACACCTCGCCCGAACCAACCGGCCAGCACCAGATGTTCACCTGAGACTTGTGCTGGCCGCGGAGAAAAATCCCCGAATCCGTATTCGGAACTTCAATCAGCAATTCTTTTCCGGAATCATCCTTCTTATACGTCCCATCGGGAAGAATAATCTTGGCGGCTCGATTGATGTAGGGGCTCTCTTTGATCCGCCAGTCCACTAACAGCTCGAAGTCGCCATAGCTCTCGGTGGTCCATAAGTTTCTATCGCCTTGTCCCTCATGGGGGTCACAATCGATTACTCCATCGACAACTTGCCAATCCCTGTTCTCAGCCTGCCGCACATTCCAGCCATCCAGATTGATTCCGTTAAATAGCGATACGAACCCTTCCGGCACGGCCATACCCGCTCCCTGCTTGGAGATGGGCGTCTGGATTGTCTGGCTGCACGAACCGGCCATCAGAAGAATGCACGCAAGTAACAGTAAGTATGTTTTGATACGCACGGTGATGTTCCTTTCCTAATTGTTTGCCCGGCCAATGTCACCATAAGCTATAAATTTATCACTACCAGCGGAAGAATCGGTACGGGTCGTCCCACTCTTCCGGCACATCCAGATATAGACCGTCCAGCCATCGCTTCTCGTTGGCTTTGGACGTTTCCACAGGATTGTGGAAATACTCCGGAATAGACGTTGATCCGGCCGCTCCCATATTGGCCAACAGACGGCTGACGAGGAAACTGCTGCGCCTGAAAGTTCTCTTCACATTTTGCGGCTCCTTGCGGTCGAACTGCCATGGCGCGAGCTGGCAGAAGACAATATTAAGATTTTCTGCTGTCGCCAAAACTCCGTCGCCGATGGTTGTAGCTCCCGACAAGACAAGAGGTATCGTACGCGGCTCACGAATGTGCACATCCGCAGCCCCTACTCCCGCCGCAAGTGAGTTAAAAACGAACGGCTCAAAATAGGCTGCAATGTGTTCCTGCTCTTTAGTACGAATTTTAATCGGCAAAAATGCATTTGCCTCCTTTTCGTCAAGCCCAATCGCCAGCAGGTTGCCGCCCGCCTTCAACCAGTCTGCTATAACTGCCACATCCCCTGAAAGTTTTTGTCCACCGCCTGGTCCAACGACGAGGACCTGGTCGGCGGAAAGGTTCCTCCTGTCATAGGAAGTAAGAGATACACCTGCGGATTCGAAATGTTGCCTCCCGGCTGGTTCACCGACATAAACAACCTCTCTTCTCGGGGCCGGTTGCCAGGCCGACATGTAATTAAGCATGTTTCGGGCAAGCGTCTGCGCCGCCGGATCATCTTCTGTGCGCCCGTTAACATCTATCTGGCAGAAGAGCACCATTCCTTTGCCTTCGCGATATTCCATCAGCGGGCTGTATTGGAGGCTGTAGCCGCCGTCGAGTACGGCTAAAAAATCCCCTCGCGCGGGCTTTTCAATGAGGACGGAAGCAACATTTCCGCGGTTGCCGCACCGCCAAAGCCGAGTTACAGGGATGTCGCACCACTTAACCGTTGGGCCGTAACGGGGCCGCATTTCGTACTCGAGACGCGCAGGCACGATAGTCGCCTCGCCTCGCCAGTCGCGTAAGTGCTCCGCCTCTATCCCTCTAAGAAGCGGATGATCTGGCACTCGCTTAAAGACCTTCCGCAGACCGTACGAAGCCACACGGAATCCGAACCGTTTCTCCAGCACATCCGGCGTCTGCTCGAAAATAATCACTTTCAGTCCTTCGCGCACTCGTGTGATATCCGGCGCCGGACCCTCTACAGTCAGGGCGGACTTACCAACGATGAGTATGTCGTACGCCGACAAATCGGCGTTTGCTTCTACTGGCCGGTATCGTATCCCCATCCCGTCCAATAGCTTGGCAGATTGTCCCTTTGGGTCGAACAGCGCAATCTTCCCGTTCGCCTTTGGGGCTTTTGGATGCGGCATGACATCAACATAGAAGGAATCAGTTTGGGTCTGGCCTTTGTCGAACTTGAAAGTAGCGCTGAGTTCATATTTACCGGGGGCCAGGACGGCCGGAAGTTTGAAACGCAAGGCAATACGCTGCTGCTGTCCCGTTGGCAATGTAACTTGCTTTTTGCCGGTGACTGCTTTAGGCAGGCCGAATGACCATTCGCAATTCGCACTCACGGTTTCGCGACAGTTATTAATTACGATGAGTTGTTTTTCAACCACCTCGCCCGGCATGAAATTATGGTCCTTGCTCGTGAAGGCCGCCGGTTTGCCGCCGATATAACCTAACAGCGGCTGGTTATGGCGAATCAGAGCCCGAGCTGCTGCCGTGGGAATCCAGTCCGAATATTCGAAGGCCAGGTCCACCCGTTCGTATTGCTGATCGACATAATCCGGGCTAAAGCCCGGCCGCTGAAGGTTTTCCCAGTCCACAGGAAAATCCCTGCGGCTCTTGTCAACGCCGTCGCGCAGCCGCCAGTAATGCCCATAGGACCAGGGGGAATTAGCCGAAACACCCCATGTGCGAAAAGCACGCCAGTTGTCGGTGAAATACTTTGCATATACGGGATAACGTTCGGTAAAAATATTCGAACTTACCGAGTGAGGATAGTCCCATCGTTGCCAGAGCCTGCCGGCCCGGAACTGCTTTGCCTCCCAGCGCAGGTTTGCTTTCTCCATCTCGCTGATTTGAAAGGCCTCGTCTCCAAGGAACTGCGAATTCCACTCCGCAAGACAGAACTCCCACGGCACCTTTGCACTTCCGAAGGCCCGCTCGCCCTTGTACCATCCCCTGTACATAGTCCAGTCCCAGGGAAACGGTACACTGTATTCGCACGTGAAAACCGGCTTAACGCCCACGGTCGCCCACCGTTCGAACCAGTCGGAAATCTCCTGAATAGGGGCGAAGTTCGCGTAGAAGTTACTCGTGTGCATTGGGCCAAGATTTCCCGATGCATGATGATAGACTATTCGGCCCGGGTCAAGGCCATTGACAATTGCTTCGGCGCGCGTAGCGCGTTTGGAATTTCTCAATGCCCATGTGTCACGAGGATTCTGGATTCCATCTATCATGTCCGGGTTCATGTCCTCGCTATATCCTGTAGCGTTGTGGCTCATTGAATAGAATACGACCGACGGATGGTTCTGAGCAACCCGCACATAGAACTCTGCGTGGCGTGCGTAGCCGTTTTTCTCGTCGGCGTCGGGTTCCTCCCAGTCATAATGGGAGAAATGCGGCTGGGAAAGTGCTACGAGCATCCCTACGTCGTCTGCGGCCTTCAGAACCTCCTCGAAACTCAAATGTGAGCCCGGCTCGCAGCCGTAGTTGTGTGTATAGACGAAGTTTATCCCGAAGCTCTTGAGCCGTTCCATGCTCTCGCGAGCTGCACTGTAGTTCGCCAGCGCGGCCCCGATTTGAGCGTTATCCAGCGGAACAGACGACAGGAAGATGCGGGTGCCGTTAAGGAAAAAGTCCCGGCCGTCGATCCATAACTCGCGAAACCCGAATCGCTCCGGATAGGCGGCATCCAGCACCTTGCCGCTGGATTCCAGCAACGTAAGGTCGAGGCGGTATTTATTATCTGGTGTATGGATGTCCCAAAGTTTATCTGGTTTCCAGCTCTCGGTAAATGCGACACGGCCATTCCTGAGGTCGCTTCCTTTAAAGGTTTTGCTTGTGAACTGCCGGACGCTTTTGCCATTGTCCGTGATTCGTGCGCGAAGGGTGTATTGTGTATCAGCGTCCATGCCGTCCAGCGCGGCATCGAATCTTATTTCAGCCTTGCGTACCGATGTGTCCACCTTTACATTAGAGATTCGAGCCCCAATAGGCGTGCTGATAAGGTACACGTCGCCGCACAGGCCGCGGCGCGCCACAGTACCCTTCACCTCTTTGGCCGATGCGGTGTCGCTGTATGAGAGCATGACACCTTTGAGTGGCATAGCAACGACGAACATGCTGAGAACGTGCTTCTCGCCCGGGTGGCAGAAGGCTGTAATGTCAAGTTCACCGCCCGGAAAAACGATGTCTCCGACGTTCCGACCATCCAAATAGACAGTCGCGTATGAATTCAGGTACTCCGCATGGACAGCGATACGCCGGCCTGCCCAGGCCCTGGGAACGGTAATCTCCCGCTGATACCAGGCCATTGTAATGTTGCGCAGGTTCCGCCCCTTCCAGCTCGGATGATCATAAACTCTCTGGCAGTCTTTCTGCATATAATCGGTGATTCCAGGCCAGCTCCCCGGGACCTTGAAGTAGCCCCACTTGTCGGATGGCACTGTGTTCGTCTCCTCATCGGCCGGCTGCCAGCGCCAAAGACCATTGATGCATATTCTCTCGCGTGTGGGCGTTGACTGTCGATAAGCTTTCTCAACGTCCCAGACAGCTTTGACACCTTTGGGCAACCCTGCCGCAGCTACATCATGGCAGACACCCGGTACGACAAACGCGGCGATACATACGATGATAATGAACGATTCTTGTTTTAAGGATATCATTTCACCTGTCCCTCGAAAATCGATTAATGATCCCGGTTGTTGTTTTTAATTGAAACCACAATAACTTTTTATAGGAGACTATTATCGTTAAATATATTGGATTTTACACAGATAGCAACAAGACAGTAGCGCCTGTAGTACAAAAAGGTGAAAAAGGAAGATACACAACCTGCAAAAACAAATAACAACTCATCGCCGGATATACGGTGTATCCTCTTTCTATTTGGACAATCAGTTTTACTTTTGCAAAGTAAATATTATTTTCGTAATAATCAGAGGTCCTCATCTTTTTTAAGAATATCTCGTATTGTCTGAAAAAAAACCAGCTTTTTTGCCTCGTGAGCGGCGCATCTGCAAGAAAACTTACAAGTTTTCTTATTATTTATTTTACAATTTTATGGCACTGTATATATTGGAAATTTTATGCCAAAATTAAATTGTGTCATATTTGTTCCGTTTAGGGTCTGATTCGATGAAACAGATAATTAAAGAAGTCTTTCAGGCAGAGGAAAAGGTCGGCGAAATTCTTAAGCAGGCCCGTAACAAAGCATCTGAAATAAGACATTCGGTAGAAAAAGAGAACTCAGAGAAAATGAATGATGCGAAACAGAAAGCCCGGGAAATAATACAAACTACCGTTGAAGAAGCGAAAAAAGACGCTGAACGCATCAGGCAGGAGAAACTCGAACAGGCCCGGCAGGAAAAAGATTCTCTACTGAAAGATAAAAAAGATACGATAGATAATCTGGTTGATCATATCTGTAATATCATAATTAACACCGAGTGCGAGAAGGATAAAAAATAATGGCAAGTCCATTATCGAAATACTCGTTTATCAACGCCAAGCTGCGGGCACGAATCAGCAAGATTCTTCCCGATGAAACATTCGACCAGTTGGCAAAAGCACCTTTTCTTGATGAAGCCCTGGCTCTTTTGCGCGAAACATCATTTGCTGTCCTTGATGAGATATACTCGGCGACCGGTGATCTTAAACAGGCCGAGCTTGAGCTTCTTAAAAATGAAATTGAACTCTACAGAAGTATAAAAAAGAACCTTCATCCTGATTCCATAGAACTCGTTGACGCACTGTTATACCAGTTTGAAATCGACAACCTTAAAAATGCTATAAGGATTTATTTCGACAGGAAAATCCGGAAACGTTCGGTTGAGAAGAACATGTACTATATTCTCTATGATCGCATTATTAATGATATACCTGTTGACATCATTCTTAATGTGGAAAATTTCGACGAGATTGCAGGGGTTTGCGAAGGAACTCCATATAGTCAGATTATCAAAAAATACAGTCATACTGCCGAGTCGCAGGGCTCTCTTTTTCGTATGGAGATTGCCTTTGACCATTTTTACTATGAAAACCTTCTTTCTTCCATCAGCAAGCTGGCCCGTAAAGATAGAACTATAGCCCTCAGACTTACAGGCGTAGAAATTGACTTGCAGAACATCAACTGGGTTATCCGGATGAAAAACTTTTATGACCTTCCCGTTGAAGCGGTCCTGGCCACTATTGTCCCGGGAGGCTTTAACATTAACAGCGATATTATCGGCGAATTATACAGCGCTCAGAATGTCACTTCTGTGCTTCAGCGCTTTGTTAAGAGCGAATATCCGGGATTATCGACACTTATGTCGGCCCCGTCCACGGATAGTACCTCCCGGCTTCTCCTTATTCGCAGGATGCTGGAAGAAATCATGAAAAACGAGGTCCGGCGTATTCTCGCAGGCTATCCTTTTACGATAGGAATTATACTTTCATATTTTATATTAAAAAGAAACGAGATGAAAAAGATCAGGTTGATATTGTATGCAAAGCAATACGGCATAAAGCAGGAACGGATTGAGAGCATGATATGATGTTTACCTCTCAGATGATACAGATTTTTGCAGTAGTGCTGGGAAAAGATTCGCGGCGGGTAACTGAAGCGATCCTTCGTGAAGGCGTTATGCAGTTTATTAATATATCCGAGATTGATGGTGAAAAAACGGACAATCTGTACGATGCCAAGCCACAGACCTCTCTCGCGGAAATTTCTGACCTGAGAAAAAGGATTGAAGTATTTTTACACACAGGCGGTATTATACCTTCGGCTCCGAACGAAACGGATCTAACCAACCGAATTTCCGTAAATATTGAAAAAGAGAGAAAGCATCTTGATAGAATAGCCTCAGAGCGTGAGAGTTTCAGGGAAAGACAGCGGACGATTCAGCAGGAAATACTGAAGCTGGATGATATCAGAAAACAGGTGAAGCTGTACGGCATGGGCCTTTCTGATATTCCATTGCACGCAAAGCATTCTTTTATTTCCATGAAAACAGGAAAGCTCCCCCTATTAAATACAAAGCAGCTTGAAGATGATTTGAGAGATTTCCCTTCATTGAATATTTCGCTGGGAAAGGAAGGGGATGTTGCTCATTATCTCCTGATTTCAATGAAAAGAGACACCGAACAGATTGGTAAAATCCTTGCAAAATCCGGATGGACTGAGATTGAGCTGCCGAATGAGCTGCAGTCTGTTAAAGAGGATGTTTTCAATGAGCTTTCTGTAAAGCTCAAAACATTAACAGAAGAACAGAAGGAGCTTGAAACAAAGGCAAATAACCTGATAAAAAAAGAAGAGAAATACCTCAGGCAGGTATGGGTTAATCTGCGGGTACACGAGCTTTTGCACATAATCCAGACCAATTTCAAATCCTCTTCCCGGACGGTTATTTTTTCAGGCTGGCTGCCCTTGTCGAAAAAGAAAAAACTAACCGAAAAAATCGAAAGAGCATCCGAAAACCGATGCTACCTGGAATGGACTGAAGTCCAGAGTAAGGATATTATCGCTGACCAGGTCCCTGTTCAGTTTAATAACCCGAAGATATTAGCTCCTTTTCAGATGCTCGTAAGTAATTTCGGCATTCCTAAATATGGCACTATTGACCCTACTCCTTTTGTAATGCCCTTGTATCTGTCCATGTTCGGGCTTATGTTTGCTGATGTCGGACAGGGTATGATACTTGTATTGCTCGGTATTCTCGGTGCGTATCTTCTGAAGAAGAATGAAGCAAAGAAGGGTTTGTACGATCTTTCATGGCTTATTATCTGGTGTGGTTTGTCCTCAATATTATTTGGGGCCCTCTTTGGGTCCTTTTTCGGGATGGGTCTTTTTAAACCGCTCTGGTTCGATTTTCACGGAATTGTATCCGGCCACAGCTCTGGAAATTCAGTGATCAAAGACATTTTTGATATATTGTCAATTACATTATATTTCGGTATTTCCGTCATTTCGCTCGGCCTGCTCTTTAACTGGATTAATATAATCCGGACCGGAAGGTGGATGGAACTGTTTTTTGATAAAGGGGGTATTCTCGGCGGGTGGATTTACGTCGGAGGTATATATATTGCATCTTATATGGTAGGGCACAATTACAAGGAATTTCCACCGGGGGTAATACTGTTTGTTCTGGCAGGCTTTCCCGCACTGTTAATCTTTATTAAAGAACCTTATCATTACCTTAAAGATACGTCGGGACACTCCGACAAAAAGTTTAATATTTTTACGATTCTCACTTTTTTAATGCAGTGGATTGTTGAGCTTCTTGAGATTTTTAGCGGCTATCTTTCTAATACCCTCTCTTTCATGCGAGTGGCCGGATTTGGCATCGCTCATGTCTGTCTGATGGTCTCCTTTTTTACCCTTGCTGAAATGACTTCGGGTATTAACTCTGTTCTAATTCTTATACTCGGTAATATACTGGTCATCGGCCTCGAAGGCCTTTCTGCCGGAATACAGGCTTTGAGGCTTAATTACTATGAATTCTTTACGAAATTTTTTCACGGAACGGGAAAGTTATATACACCGATTTCATTAGGTAAAAGCTTAAATTAAGAAAGGGAAAAATGATATGAATGAACCTGAAAGAAAATTAAAATTACACATCATCCAGAGTGTTATTGCGGTTTTTACGTTGATGGCGATCATTGGAACTGTATTTTGTACTAATGTTTTTGCGGAGTCGTCGAACGCCTCACAAACCATACAGTCGGAGCCGGAAATGTCCAATAACAAAGCCGATGTTATGAAATATGGGCTTATTGCCGCTTCTATTGCTTTTGGTCTTGGCGCTATCGGGGCCGGCATTGCGATTGCTCATGTAGGTGCCGCAGCTGTGGGGGCGATTGCTGAAAAACCGCAGATTGCCGGCCAGGCCCTGATTTTTGTGGCGCTTGCTGAAGGACTTGTTATATTTGGTTTTATTACGGCTTTGATGATTCTCGGCAAGGTTTAACTTTACAATGAAATACTCGATTATAGGCGATGAAGATACGGTCCTTGGGTTTGGGGTTGTGGGAGTCTCCGGAAAAGTTGTAACAAATCCGGACCAGGCACAACGTGCTTTTAAAGCTATACTCCAGGACAAGGAAACCGGTATTATTATTATTACCGAACGGATTGCAGATATGATTCGTCCAATGGTGGATAAATTTCTGTTTACTTCGAGTTTTCCGCTCGTTGTGGAGATTCCGGACAGAAATGGTTCGAAACCGGACAGGCCCGGAATCAAAGAAATGGTAAATACCGCTATCGGGATAAGATTATGATTTTCGAAGCTCTTTCTACTTTTTCGTAATATCGGAAAGAGAATATATTCAAAAAAGGTATAAGTATCTATGGAACCAGCAGAAAAAGGAAAAGCCGAGCTAATCTCAGGCATTGAATCGGACGCTCGCATAGAAGAGGAAGAAATTATAAAGGAAGCCGAAAAGCAGGCCGCCGAGAAAAGGAAATACTCTGAGAAGAAAATCGAGGCCCTGTTGAATGACGCCCGCAGCGAAGCGCAAAAGCAGGCGGAAGCTGTGATGATAAAGATGTTGTCGGGTGTAAAGCTTGAGCTGAAGCGTCATTCAATGTCTGTTCGCAGCGTTTTAATACAGGACATTATGAACAGGGTTGAAAATAAGCTTGCATCAATGGTCGGTGATGAAAATTACAGGTCTGTTCTGATAAACTGGATTGCAGAGGCATTCATTGGCCTGGGTGCCGAAGCTGCCCAAATCAATGCCTCCCAAAAGGAGCGGGCACTGATAGATGACCGGCTGCTTTCGGAGGTAAAGGAAATAATCCATATGCAAACTAATAAGCAGGCGCAGCTTAAACTCTCTGATGCGGAGCCGTCGAAATATCAGGGCGTTGTCCTGACTGCTGCTGATGGACGTACCGCCTTTAATAATCAGGTTAAAACGCGAATGTTGCGAAATCAGCATGAAATTCGAACGTTAATTTACAACGCCGTGTTGGCTGACAATAGAAAAGAATAATTATGAGTGACAGGATTATAGGACAGGTTAAACGGGTCAACGGCCCTGTAATAGAGGTGATGGGAATTACCGACGCCCATATGTTCGAACTGGTCAGGGTTGGTGAGGAAAATCTTATTGGTGAGCTTATTAAACTTGATTCGAACTGTGCTGTCGTTCAGGTTTATGAAGACACAACCGGAATTACTCCTTTTGCACCTGTTTATGGAGCGGGTATGCAGCTTTCTGTAGAACTGGGTCCGGGCATGGTCGGTACTATTTATGATGGCATCCAGAGACCTCTTGAAACTATCCGGGAAACATCGGACATTTATATCAAGCGGGGTATAACCGTTCCTTCGTTGAACAGAGAGAAAAAATGGCATTTTATTCCATCGGTAAAAGAAGGTGATAACATCTTCGGTGGAATGGTCATCGGGACTGTTCAGGAAACAGAAAATATCCTTCATAAAATCCTCGTGCCACCGTTGGACAAAGGCATTCTTGAATCGGTTGTTCTTGAAGGAGACTATACCGTAGAAGATGTAATTGCCGTATTAAGAACCGAGGAGTCACAAACCAAAGACCTTTTTCTTATGCATAAATGGCCTATACGTGTTCAGCGTCCGACACAACAACGCCTTCCTCTTGATATTCCGCTTATTACTGGCCAGCGGGTTATTGATACACTGTTTCCCGTCGCAAAAGGAGGCACTGTTGCTATTCCCGGTGGCTTCGGCACTGGAAAAACAATGACGCAGCAGGCGTTGGCAAAATGGTGCGACGCGGATCTTATTGTATATATTGGTTGTGGTGAGCGGGGCAATGAAATTACGGATGTACTCACTGAATTTCCGAAACTGATTGACCCTCGAAGCGGCCGTTCTCTTATGGAACGAACTATCCTGATAGCCAATACTTCCAATATGCCGGTTTCCGCAAGGGAAGCAAGTATCTACACCGGAATATCTATGGCGGAATATTTCAGAGACCAGGGATATGATGTTGCGGTAATGGCCGATTCTACATCGCGATGGGCAGAAGCCCTACGCGAACTTTCAGGCCGCATGGAAGAAATGCCGGCAGAGGAAGGATTCCCCGCGTACCTGCCGACAAAAATAGCAGAATTCTATGAACGTGCAGGCATAATGCAAACATTAAGTGGTGAATATGGTTCAGTTACTGTCATTGGTGCGGTATCTCCGCCGGCAGGTGATTTTTCGGAACCTGTCACCCAGCACACAAAACGGTTTATCCGCTGTTTCTGGGGCCTTGACAGAGACCTTGCCAACGCCCGCCACTATCCTGCCATCTCGTGGATTGACAGTTACAGTGAATATCTCAATGAGATGTCCACATGGTGGGCCGACCAGGCCGGCTCGGAATGGCTTGAAGACCGTACCGAAATAATGGAGCTGCTGCATAAGGAAGTGCGTCTTCAACAGGTGGTAAAACTTGTCGGTCCGGACGCTCTGCCCGATACCCAGAGATTTATCCTCGAAGTATGTACGTTGTTTAAGAACGCCTTTCTTCAGCAGAATGCGTACGATAAAATTGACACATTCTCAGTTGTTCAGAAACAGGCAAAAATGCTGCACATCATTGTTACGTACTGGAAACGCGGCCTTCAGGCGATAAAAAATGGAACAACCCTTATTAAGCTCAGAAAAATAAAAGTATATCAGGATATAATAAAGATGAAATTTTCCATACCCAACGACAATCTCTCAGGTCTCGACAAAATCGAAGCACGCCTGGAGCGTTCAATGGACCAACTGGAGGCCTTGCATGCTTGATCAGGAAAAACGACATCTTCTTTCAGGACGTGAGTATATCGGCGTCGATAAAATCGACGGCCCCCTCATTTTTGTCAGTAAAACACACCCCGTCGGATATAGGGAACTTATCGAGTGTGTTGACGCCGATGGTAAGGTACGGCTGGGAATTGTTCTCGAATCGTCAACCAATGCTGTAGTTGTACAGATTTTTGAAGGGACCGCAGGCCTTACTCTTCCGAATACTCGGATACGTTTTTCCGGACGGCCGCTTACCATTTCTGTTTCAAAGGACATGCTCGGGCGTGTATTTAACGGTTTAGGGCGCCCCATCGATGGAGGCCCGCCGCAGCGAAGCGATATCGAGCTGGATGTTAATGGAATGGCGATTAATCCAACCGCTCGGTTGTATCCCCGCGATTTTATACAGACAGGTATATCTGTTATTGACGGAATGAACACACTTATCCGGGGCCAGAAACTTCCTATTTTTTCCGGTAACGGCCTGCCCCATAATGAACTGGCGGCCCAGATTGCCCGGCAGGCAAAAATACGCGGAACGAATACCGAATTTGCTGTTGTCTTTGCTGCAATGGGGGTTAAGCACGATGTGGCACAGTTTTTCATCCGCTCTTTCGAGGAAAGCGGCGTGCTCGAAAATGTAGCGCTGTTTCTCTCTCTTGCAGACGACCCTTCGATCGAGCGGCTCATTACTCCGAGAACTGCGCTGACCCTTGCCGAGCACCTGGCATTCAATGAGGATATGCACGTTCTTGTTATTATGACCGATATGACAAATTATTGTGAGTCTCTGCGTGAAATATCTACTATCCGCGGCGAGATACCCTCACGAAAAGGCTACCCGGGATATCTCTATTCGGACCTTGCCGAACTTTATGAACGCTCTGGAATGATTAAAGGACATAATGGCTCAATTACCTCACTGCCCATACTGACAATGCCGAATGATGACATATCTCATCCGATACCCGACCTTTCCGGATATATCACCGAAGGCCAGATCGTATTCGAAAGAGAAATGGATGGTAGAGGTATTTATCCCCCGATTGCTGGACTGCCCTCTCTTTCCCGTTTGATGAAGGATGGTATTGGTGAAGGCATGACCAGAGAAGACCATCCGCATCTTGCAAGTCAGCTCTTTGCTGCCTATAGTTATGTAAAGGATGTACGGAATCTCGCTTCTGTTATCGGAGAAGAGGAGTTGACCCCTCTGGACCATGATTATCTTGAATTCGGAAGGGAGTTTGAGCAGAAGTTTGTTTCACAGCGCAAAGATGAAGATCGAAGTATCGAACAGACCCTGAATCTCGGATGGGAAGTTTTAAAGTTCCTGCCTGTCGAAGAACTGCACAGGATTACCGAGGAAGAAATAGAGAAATTCTACGGATCATAACGGGTATTAATAATGGCGCAGCTTCATTACGCACCTACGAAAACAAATTTACTCAGACTCAGGAATGACCTGAAGTTTGCTCAGCAGGGCTATGAGCTTTTGGACCAGAAAAGAAATATTCTGATTATCGAGCTTCTGGCACTCGTTGACCAGACCGTTGATTTTCAGAGCCGGGTTGAAAATGCCCTCGCCAAGGCATATAAAGCCCTCGAAGAGACGGTTTTGGACATGGGAAAACTTAAAGTTCAATACCTGACCGGGGCTGTCAATATTTCGACGGACATTACCATAAGAACAAGAAGGGTCATGGGGGTCAGCCTTCCCGTGATTGAAACGACATTCGAAGACCGCTCGCCTTACTTCAGTCCCATGGGAACCAGTTTCTGGATTGACAGCTCTTTGCAGTTTTTTAAAGAGGCACTCAGGCTGCTTGGAAAACTCTCCGAGCTGAAAATATCAGTATTGAGGCTTGCCAATGAAGTAAAAAAGACTATAAGAAAGGTCAATGCACTTGAAAAAATAGCAGTTCCCAATCTTAAGGAAACTGTTTATTATATTGAGGGCAGGCTTGAAGAGAATGAACGGGATATGTTTGTTCTCATGAAAATGGTTAAGGAAAACCTGGAGAAAAAAAGGAGCCAAAACGCTGGAGAAAAACCGTGAGTAATCCCATTAAAAAAATAATGGTCTATGTCGATGGAACCGAACAATCTGTTACAGCCGCTCAGTATGCGATATGCCTTGCGTCATTTACCGGCGCAGAGCTTATTGCCTACTACGTTATCAACACCAGGGCGGTGGAAGACCTTCTTAAAGCAAGGATATTCCTGGAAGATGAGCAGGTTGAATATGAGCATGATATGGAAGCCGATGCCGAGCGGTATCTTAATTATATCAATGAGCTTGCTTTTAAAAAAGGGGTATCGGTTATTAAAAAAAGCAGCAGGGGAAGTGTGCATAGGGAAATAGTCGATTCCATTGAGGCTGATGATGTTGACCTTCTGGTTATTGGTGAGCTGTCCAGAATAAGGAGCAGAAGGGATGAATTTTTTGATGAGACAGAACGGGCGATGCGTGCTGTTTCCTGTTCTGTCTTAATTGTCAAGGATGAAGATAGAGTCTGGGAAATGTACGAATCCCTCGCATAACGTAACATTTGAATATGTATAAAAGCTTTTTTAAGTTTTAGAATTTCAGGAGAAGTATAGGATGACCTTGATTGACCTGGTTGTAGAGAAAATTGTAAAAATCCCGCTGGCCTCGCAGGACAAGCCCGATATCTTACGCGAGCTTGTCCGGATATTGAAGGACGCCGGTGAAATCGACGATTTTGATGCTGTACTGCAAGCGGTTCAGGATCGTGAAGATAAACAGAGCACCGGACTGGAGCAGGGTATTGCCGTGCCTCATTGTAAAAGTGCCGCCGTCTCCAGCCTGAAACTCGCTATCGGTATTGCACCTCAGGGAATCGATTTTGACTCAATGGATGGGGAACCGACAAATCTCTTTTTCCTTTTAGTGGCTTCACCAGGTCTTTCCGGCCCTCATGTCGAAGCTCTTGCAGAAATAGCAAAACTGGCCCGCTCAAAGGCTTTTTGTAAGGCCCTGGTTAACGCGGAAAATGCTCAGGAAGTGGTTGAATTGCTGAAAGGCACATAACGATATACTTAGGTTTGGGTGATTGGACTTTTTCATTTCAAAATAAACGAAAAATTTATTTCTGATGGTTCGTTGGAAATCGGAGCAATCGGGGTG
>CAZIAN010000062.1:0-16091 GCA_964537355.1 uncultured Pirellulales bacterium
TCCATTGCACACATTTCAGCATTGTGCAGCACGCCGTACTTAACAGTTTCGGCTACGTCACCCGCCGGCTGGGCTGCGGGCCAGGGCTCAAAGACGATGGCGGACACCATGGGGTCAACGAGGTCTGGGTCAATAAGTTCAGCAAGTGGGTTCTGATAGACGCCAAGTACGACGCCCATTTCGAGAAAAACGAGGTGCCGCTGTCAGCCCTGGAAATCCGTGACGAGCTATGGCGCGATGGTGCCAAATCGGTGATTTGCGTTGTCGGCCCTGACCGAAGGCCCATTAAGCCAAACTCAAAAACCGGCAAGTTGGAGACGAGGCCCGACACCTATCGCTGGTGTAGCTGGGAAACAGATACCAATCGCTTCACCACGTTTCCGGCCAGGCCTACCTCTACGCTTATCATGCTTGAGGACGGTATCTTCCGCAGCAATATTTGGTATCGAGATGGCAAGCCCCACTGGGCTTATAACACACCTTACCTTATAGCAACGACCCGACGGGACTGGATCGAATGGACACCTAACGTCATCAGCTCAAAGGTGACAATCGAGGGCGGCAAGGCGAGCGTGTTTCTTAGTTCGTGCACGCCCAACTTCAGAAGCTTCCAAAAGATGGGCGACAACGGTATATGGCGAGACTGCGACGAGAAGGTCGAGCTTTCACTCGATAGACGGGCCCGCAACAGCTTCAGGTTCCGGACGATTAACATCTTCGGCGTAACCGGCCCGGAACATCATGTCGAGATTGCCTATCAACCCCACAAGAGTTGAATGTGTTCACAGGTAAATCGACAATAATCGGTCAAATCTATCAAGAAATGTTGAATTGGTTTCAATCGTTCATTTAGCAATGTCAGACGCTGTGTGGTATTGAAAGACAAGCAAGCGGATCTTGCATCTCAAACGAATTCTTCAAAACAGAATTCACCTTTATCCATAATCATTTCGCCATCGATGTAAATACTCGGATTTTTGATGACGCCATCAACATGCGCTTTACTATCCCAATCAGCACCGGTTTTGCCGGGTAAGGGACTGCCGAAAGCAATATGTATGCCAGGAAACTTTTCATCCTGGAGCAGGTTGTATATCAATTCGGTCAGACCGGTATTCGTACCGATTGCAAATTCACCCACTCTGCTGCTGTTTTCATCAGTCTCAAAAAGGTATTTGGAAAACTCTTTCTGTAGCTGCTCATTATCGCATTGGAGACTTTCCTTTAAGGCCCGGCCATCCGCAACTTCAATGATAATCGGGGTATTCTCAAGAGAACCATATTTCTCGGCAAAGAAATCTCCAAGACAACCATCGATAACGACTGTGCCGTTGACATTGAGTGGTGATGTAAATACCTCTCCATCGGGAAGATTTTTCCAGTGACCCGGGTCGATAATGCCATCACTAATGTTCCATTTGAGTTCCGGACTAAATTCAGCGACAAAAATGTTTCCTTTTTCGGTCACTACTTCACTCTTCTTTGCGTTTCTAACCTTATCATAAACCAACCTGCTAATCCGCTGGATCTCTATGTAATCGCTGCACATCCCGTCTTTCATAATCTGCGATGTAATTCCAATCATATGAGCATGCCTGAGTTTGAGATTTGCCTGGATTGCTTTAAGCATTTGCATTCGGAAAGTCTGTAGTTCTCCTTCAGCTCCCTGGGCAGCGTACACACTGACATCTGCAGCCTTGATGGCATCCCCAATAGTTTGTGGGAAATCAATCGGCCGAGCGCCGAAATCCTCCATTACGAAGAATTGAATCTCACCGGCAATTTTTTCTATCTCGGTTTTAAGAGCAGAGCCGATTTCTAAGGTCTCATTGTCTGTAATAATGACTGCCATCTCACCTGCTTTGACTCTGAGGCAATTCTCAACTGCATTCTTAACACCTTGCTCTATAGTTCCCACTTCTATTACTCCTGCTGAGTTATCTGGAAAGCTGATACCTGGTCATCTTAATAAATGATGGTCGCTAAACGTCACTCATTGCTCTGTAATTTCGGAGTTTAGTTTCTTCTTCATAACACGCCCCATCTTGAACTTCACTTTACGTGATGCCGGGACTTGGACTTTTTCCAGCGTTTTGGGATTCTGTGCCGTTCTTGCTGCCCGTTCTTTGACTTCGAATACACCAAAGTCGCGAAACTCCAGGCGGTTACCTTTGCCAAGCTCTGTGGTTATCTCATCGAGGAATTTCTGTACTATTTCTTTGGCAGTTATATGCTTACATTGAGTACTCTTTGTAATTCGGTCGATAAGTTCTTTTTTTGTTCTCGTTGACATCAGCTAATCCTCAAACCAGATTGTGTTAGATTACGGAGGACAGTATAATTGAAGGATTGTATCCAATCAAACAGTTTATCTTCAGGAACCAATAGATCATCGAATCCTCTATGTAGCCAAGCCTGAGTTGGAATCCAGCTTAACGAGAGTATCGTATATTGAATCCGAACGGTTTATTTGTAAGTACTTGTGAATAAATGGTTAATCGTTGTCGAATAAAAACTTGTGATGCCGGCCTTAGTGCAACAGTACTGTAACAGCAGCCTTAAAGTGCATAGCTGTTGCAAATTCTTTTGAAAATCGGAGGCTTAGGGCAATCCTCAATATTTCAGATAGACTACAAGACAAGCTTAGGTCTAACAAGTACAAGTATGGAGGTAGAATTTAATAGGTCGCCGGAGCTGACCGGAAATTTGGTCCGATAGATAGTGTATATTCTGAAATACTCCCAAGTACGCCCTATAAGATAGAGCGCATGTCCTGCTATAGGGCACCATTTTGTTTTAAGAAAAGATTTTAACAGTTCCGGTATTGTTCGGCGGTCTTATAACCTTATTTTACACGATATATTCATCAGTGTAATTCTATCGGCAGAAAAAAGCTGCTTTTACGAATAAGCTTAATGGGCATCTAAAGAGACCTCCATCTAAAACGTGTCGTTTGATATGGATACGCCTGATTTTGGTCGTTCAGCTAATGGTTTAATAGCATCCGAAAAAAAAGGATTTGCTATAGTAGAAATGAAGGATTAAGAAATGAGCGGTCGAAGACAATTATACAAAGAAACAGACCTTACATCCGATGATAATGACCTAAAAGCCGACTTATTCACTACTAAAAGATGTGTGTTTTTGCTGTTGATCGCGGCAATAATCTTAGCTCTACTTTCATGGCAAACCTGGCAATCATATAAGCATATCATCACGACAGAAACTCAACTCTCGCAAATTTACAATTTAGAAAATTCTGCTATGGGCCATGACGAGATGCTTACTATGTCAGCTATGATGGCCGCGGTCACCGAAAAAGATAATTGGGAAATTCGATACAGGGAATTCGACCCACGATTAAAAGCTGTTGTTAAGGAAATTCGACGTGTTTTTAATACCAATACTGAGGATGCTATAAATGCAGAGGAAGGTCTTAATATTTTTGTCAACGACAAACTTGACACAATGGAGCATAAGGCTCTTGAATTAATGGATCAGAGAAAATATACCGATGCAGCCGCTTTACTCCAAAGTCCGGAGTATGAAGAACAAAAGCAGGCGTATAATCGTGGAATGAAAGCATTCATCAGCAATGCACACAGTGTTTTAAAAGATCGGCGTGACAGTCATCGGCGGAAGGTTCTGTGGGCTTTTACAGCATTCAATATCATTTTACTGTTAATTGCACTTTCCTGGCTTGTTTTAAGCAAAAAGCGAAAATATCAACATCATAATAAAAAATCAAAGTCACAACAGGAGTTTGATGTTTTCGCTCATGAATGGCACAAAACTTTTAACGCCATTACCGATGGCGTTTGTATCATTGATAAAGGAGAAGGCAAAATACTGCAATGCAACAGCGCTATGACGCGGTTCTTGAAAAGGCCGTATAATGATATTATTGGCCGAAGCTGCTGTGAACTCCTTCATAATTCGTCAGAACCAGTAAATAGGTGTCCATTAGTTAGGATGTATGAATCTCGCCGCAGTGAGACAAAAGATTTTGAAATTGGTGACAAATGGCTAAATATTAAGGTAGATCCTTTAATAGACAATGAAGAGAATCTTGTTGGAGCTGTTCATATCATATCTGATATCACTGAGCAAAGGAAAGCAAGCAGAGCGTTACAGGATAGTGAAAACAAGTTCAGGCTGGCATTTGCCAATGCACAGGATGCTATTGTTTGGATAGATGTCGACAGTGGTATTATCACAAACTGCAACAAGTCAGCCGAAGAACTATTCGAAAGAGGGAGAAAGGAGCTCGTAGGGCAACATCATACCACACTCTACCCTGAGGACAGTGCTGAACATTATCATAGTTTATTAGTTCAATCCGGCAAGGACCCAAACAGCAATATTGAAGCAGAAATCCTGACAGTAAGCGGAGAAAAAAGAACGGTAACTATTGCTGTTTCAACGATGGAGGTTGACAGGAAGGAGATTGTACAGGGAATAATAAGAGATATAACGGATAGCAAAAGAGCAATCGAAGAAATCAAAAATTTAGCTAAATTCCCGAGCGAAGATCCCAATCCTGTCCTCAGGATATCAGAAGATTGTGAAATTCTGTACGCTAATGATGCCGGCTCACCTTTGCTCAAGACATGGCAGATTCAAGAAGATAATCTTCTGCCCGAGCTATGGTGCAAGAGGATAAAGGAGGCTTACGAGTCGGGAAATAGTGTGACATATGAGCTGGATTGCAAAGATAGTCTTACATTTTTCATAACTTTGCAGCCTATAGCCGGGTCAGGTTATGTAAACGCCTACGGCCTTGACATTACCAAGCTAAAGAAGGCTGAAAAGGAAAAGATGGAACTTGAACTTCAGCTCAGCCAAAAACAGAAGATGGAAGCTGTTGGTACGTTGGCAGGAGGTATTGCGCATGATTTCAACAATATTCTGGGTGCGATGCAGGGTTACCTGGAATTGTCGCTCGACGACCTTTCAGAGGACAACGTAGTTCGGGACCATCTCGAGCAAATAATGTCCTGTGTTAACCGCGCAGCCAAGCTGGTCAAGCAAATACTAACCTTCAGTCGAAAAGACCAAGAGGAACAAGAAAAAGAGCCATTACAGATTAGCTCAATCGTCAAGGAAGTTCTTGGTATGCTTCGTTCGTCGTTGCCTGCAACAATAAAAATCAGCCGGAAGATTCAAGCAGAATCCAGTATGGTCCTGGCTGATTCAACGCAGATTCATCAGGTGCTTGTGAACCTGTGTACAAATGCCTCACATGCAATGAAGGAAAATGGCGGCCTGTTGGAAGTCAGCCTTGAAAATGTAGTTCTTGAGTCTGAGACCAGAGTCGGGGATGAACATCTGAAGCCAGGTCAATACGTGAAGTTGAGTGTAAGTGATTCAGGCTATGGAATTGAGAAAGAAGTTATGGACCGAATCTTTGAACCTTTCTTTACCACAAAGAAGGCGAATGAGGGTACAGGTTTAGGACTTTCGGTAGTTCATGGAATCATAAAAAGTCATGAAGGAGCTATAACTGTTAGCAGTACACGCGGGGAAGGTACTACCTTTGAAATATTCCTTCCCGAGATTAAAAGCGGCAAGGTTACGGAAGACCAATCGTCCCAGCCGGAAACCAAGGATAAGGAGCTGATACTCCTTGTTGACGATGAAGAGATGATAATTAATTCTACAAGTCAGATATTGGAACGTCTCGGATTCGACGTCGTCGCCAAGGCCAGCAGTATCGATGCTTTGGAAACATTTCAAGAGGAACCTGATAAATTCGATCTTGTAATCACCGACCAGGTTATGCCAAATATGACCGGTACACAATTATCCGAAAAACTCATTTCAATCAGGCCGGATATTCCAATAATTCTATGCTCCGTATTTCCTGAGGATGTCTGCCCTGAGGATGTTAAGAGAATAGGAATAAAAGAGTTCGTCGCCAAGCCAATCAGCATGCAAAAGATAAACAAAATCATTTGGAAGGTATTGGACAAAAGCAGAGTAACAGTGTGATTTTGCCGTATTTTCCCTGTTTATAGATTTCGTTATTGTAAAACACACTGTTTTTCGGACCAAGAAATCCATGTATCCGTTAAGCGTTAGTAATTATAAACTGAGGGGCGTCCTGTAATGTGTGTCTCGTATGCTTTAATGGAGTACAAAAATAAAGTCGTTAACACATCAAAAAAAACGAAGTATCCGACTTATTGAGCCGATAACATAAGCAGGAGGATATAATATGATAATAGAAAACATGACCTCAAAAATGCTTTATGTTATTTCTTTGTCATTAACAGCAAATGAGAAGTGGAAAGCTGCTGGTTCGTTTACTTCCAGCTCCAAAGTCGAAGGATTGTTCACTTTATTGGCAATGATTGCTCTAATCATAGCGATCATGCTTTTACTCTGGGTGTTTGCAAGGAACAAACGTTCTGAGAATGAGCTTAATCTTAAGAATACCGAATTAACGGTCAACATGATAAAACTACGGCAAGAGAACAACGAATTAAAAACCGCCAATGAAAAACTACAGCAGGAAAATGCCGAACTCTCCAGAGAAAAAATAGAGGCCCTGGAAAGCAGAGTAAATACCGAAACAGCAACGAAGTAAATCCTTTTTGTATTAAGCTTGGTTAAATATCCTATTTGTAGGATTACGGGCCTGGAGAAAAAAGGAAAAGAGCTGCAAGCAATGAACTTACAGCTCTTCTTTTCTGTGCTTAACTAACCTAATAGAAGAATCTTAGAAACTACTGCCGGGCTATCAACATTACCAATTCCAGCTGCATATCCAGACATTATCAAAGCCATAGAAATATTGTCCACTCGTAAATCGGCCAATCACCATCAATTCCGCCGGACCATTCTCAGGTACACCGGCCGTTACCTCATCCTTGGAAAATCCTGCAAATATGCTGACGCGTAAAACTCCACAACTGTACCATGTAACAACTCGTTGACTGGCTGCCACAATACCAATTGGACTGTCGCCGGGATAGAGGATAAGCGTCTGGCTGATATCAATGTCTTCCGCGGCAGTGCCTACAGGGAAACGAATCACTGCTAATATGTTTTGCAGTATGCCGTCACGGTTGATTATCGACGGGATTATCCGAAGACTCGATTCCGCTGCTTCAACAACTGTCACAGTGGATTGGCAAGTCGATGAATAGCCGGATGTGTCTGTAGCTGTGAAGGTTACTAGCGTATCGCCAGGCGGGAATTCAGACGGGGCATCGTTGTTAATGGTCGGATCCGGATCACAATTGTCTGTTGCAGAGGCACCGGCCAGGAAGGTTTGGATTCGCTCGTCTTCAACTGGTACTCCATCCGGTCCCATTGCTTCAATTGTAACATCACCCGGAGGGATAACATCAGGGGGAGTTGTGTCCACAACCGAAATTGTCACCGTATCAGGCTCAGAGTCCACCTGCCCGTCATTGACAACCAAGGAGATCACATAGGCAGGCTGACATCCGCTAAGTCTTACGGTCGGAGTTGCACCGCTTACAGTGCCTCCGACGAAGGGACCGGTCCAAGTATAGGAGATTAATGGGTCTCCATCCGGGTCGGATGAGCCTGTACCATCCAATGTGACTTGTGTACCTTCCAGTGTTTGGCATGCACATTCAACTGTCTGATCAGGCCCGGCGTCGGAAACAGGAGGTTCGTTAGTTACCCAGCCGTCTTGTTCAGCCCAGGGGTATTCATCCAGTACGCCATATCCGTTGTTATATACGCCGGTTCCAACATAATCGTCCCAGTAGTTACCGCCATCTCCGCCTTGATCTGAATCCCCATTGGAGAACATATTGCCGGTGCTATCAGTCACAGAAGCATGTAATCCCACGGTATTGATGAAGTTATTATTGTAGATAAGATTGTTATCTGATCCGACTAAAATGCGGAGTCCTCTGTAATTGCCAGAGAGGGTATTATTCCTCAGAGTGTTGTTATCAGAATTATAAAGGTATATTGCATACGCATCATTAGTCTGAATATTAGAAGAAATAGTATTACCTGTAATAGACCCGGAAAAATTACTACAGTTAAAGAGTCCTATTCCAACCTCATTATTTGTAATAGTGTTGTTTGCCAGGTCATTATTGTTTGTGCAATCCTGGGCGTAGATTCCATATCCATTCTCGGTATTCTTGGTGGTGTTATTTGTTATGCTATTGTAGCTGGCATTATCCTGGAGCCAGATTCCAGCGTTTGATTGCTGATTTGAGCTCTGATCGGCTGTGTTGCCTGTTACTACATTATGATCAGAACCGGCGAGGAATATTCCATATTGGCACCCATCGAGAGTGTTGTTAGATATATTGCAATTGTTGGAAAATCGAAGTGAAATTCCAGCACCAGCTCCAATGACATTCAGATTCTGGACAGTGATACCACTCTTTCCATCAATGTCAACTCCTTCATCCAGCCCTGGAGTTACTGTGACTCCGGCTCCTCCAATGAGAGTCAGGTTGCCCTGTGTTATCACTAAACCTTCGGTCACACTGGAGGTCAGAGTATATATACTGTTATCCTCGTCCCACGTTCCGACCGATTCATCATCGGGTATATTTATTGCAAATGCCGGTTGGATTCCTGCGGCCAGGAATGACAAAATAATTACGGCCGTGTACAAATGTTTCTTTTTCATAATTAACTTCTCCTTTCAAAATACCTTCTTTCGCAAATACTTATTTAATTTCCTCAGACCTCACAATTTCGGTCTTTTTAAGCGTTTTGCAAAAGAAGTGAACCCGGAATTTCCCAGATACCTGGGATTCCCCATTTGCGAATGCTCAGCTACGTCGCTGAGTACGACTTTAGACAGCATACAATTTCTTTCAAAATAATCTGCTATTTATTTGGGAATAAAAGGCCGAGAGATAACCCATTCCATATTGAAGGCGAATCTGAAATAGGAAATGTTGATTGGAAATTTAAGATTTTTTAAATATTTTTGCTGATTTGTATATATATATGAGACACTGTCAGTCCTTTTATACTTGCGACTAATAGGCCGCTACTTGCAAAAATGTTAACAAAAATAAAGGAAAGTCATCTTTTGAAAGTGTTTAGAAACGCGGTAATTTTAGTTATGACAGACATTTATGAAGGCCGGCAAATAATTTCATGGTCTGTCGTCCCTTGTTTCCCCTGACGAGGGGCATGAAAGGAAGATGTTCTTATATTTAAGACCAATCAGGAATTGAATTTCACAAATTTTGATCTGCTGTAACTGGTAAAATATTTGGCTCAGGCTTTGAAACCAGGGGTAAAAAGACAGTAAAAATACTGCCCCGGCCTATTTCACTTTCGACCTCAATTCTGCCGCCGTGCCTGGTCACAATTTTTTGAACAATAGAAAGACCTAAACCTGTCCCCTGTACCTCCTCACGTTGATGTTCTGCACGGTAAAAACGATCAAATATCTTTAGAAGCTCATTTTTAGGTATGCCGACGCCTGTATCGGTGACGCTTATCACCAATTCTTCGTCCCGATGTTGAACATTAAGGGAAACCTGTCCCCCTTTAGGTGAGAATTTAATCGCGTTACCAATCAGATTTATTAAAACCTGAACAATTCTTTCACGGTCAAACTCGGCTTCCGGCAGTTTATCAGCAAACTCAAACAACAACTCGACGCCATTTTTCTCTGCGTAGAGAACCATTGTTTCGTGAACTTCCCGAACAATCTGTTTTATATCGTTATTCTGTATATGCAGTCCTATTGTTTCTGCTTCAAGTTTCTGAAAATCCAGAATATTATTTATCATATTCTCGAGCCTGTCGACATTCCTTTTTGCAATATCCAGGAATTTCTTTTGTTTTCCATTAATCCGGCCGGCCACTCCATCCAGGACAATGGCGATACCTTCTTTCATAGCTGCCAGCGGCGTCCTCAACTCGTGTGAAACCGTAGAAATAAACTGGGATTTTATCTCCATTGTCTCTTTGAGCTTTTCTTCCGCTTTCCTGCGTTCGGTAACATCCCTGATGATGGCTATAGAACTTATGGTTTCATCTTCAGGATTTTTAAAAACACTCAGCGAAACATCAACATCTATTATTCTGCCATCTTTTCGAACCATCGTGGTTTCTACTAAGTGGTGCTGCAATCCTTTTTCTCTAACATCGCAAGCTCTTATTTTCTCCCACTCATCCGGAGGATAAAGCGAGCTTACCTGCCTGAGATATAAGTCTTCTCTGTCCATACCCAGAAGGTCCTCCGCAAACTTATTCCAGGAAATAAGCCGTTCCTGCTCATCCGCCATCGTGATAGCAACCGCTGAATTTTCGAAAATCAACCGATACTTCTTTTCCGCCAAGTAGTGCTCGCGCTCCATTTGTTTATGTTCGGTGATGTCGTCAATGACAACAACCACATGCCTGTAGCCATCCATATTTACAGGTTTTGCACTAATACGCAGCCATGGTGTAATCTTTTTCTCATTAATGTTAAGCGTAATATGTGCTTCAACATCGTGAACGGGTTTTTCCGAATCCAACACACTTTTTATTGTTTCATATAAAGGACATTCCTGAGCAAGTTGACTGTTTCGGCACCCGTTCTCATTGCAGGAGCTGTTAATACAACCCAGGACATTGCAGATTTGTTGATTAATAATTTGCCGATATTCTTTTTGAACCAATTGTTTGATAGAATTATTGGCGCGAGTAACAATCATATTCTTATCGATTAAGAGCATACAACCGGGGGCCGCATCAAACATTGCCTCCAGATTCTTTTGCTTCCTTTCGATATCTTTCTCCATTTTTTTGTGTTCGATAGCATTTTTGATTGTTTTCGGGATAACTTTAAGATAATTTCGTTCGCTATCTTTTGTAATATAATCATAAGCGCCCTTCCTCCATGCTTTAATAGCTACCTCTTCGTCACCGGCACCGGTAACAATTATAATTGGGATATCCTTTGTCAAATCCAGTATATTAAGTGCTGTACCGTCGCCAAGTGAATAATCAGAAACAATAGCGTCAAAATCTTCACAAGACAATATGCTCTGGGCTTGTGAAACGGACGATACTACGGTGCAATTATACAGAAGTTTTTCACTCTTTAGAAACCGCTCAAAAGCCATCTGGTCAAGCTTGTCGTCTTCAATCAACAAAATTTTACAACTTTTATTGTCCATAATCCTGACTTTAAGAATGAATCTCCTGTTTTGGCGATAGAAAAGAGGCAAAATAATATAAATAATCGTCAAAAAATAAGGGTAACATCATTGAAATAGCGAAAAATTTATCTGCAAATGAACCAGAATGCAGCAAGATAATGCAAAATTTACTTAAACGTTATGAGAGTCTAAACAAGGCTGTGCAGTTCTCAAAACAGGGAAGACAAGGATTGAGAATCAAACAGTCCGATACATTTAGATTATGGGATTATTGTTGTTCTTTCAGCTATTAAGCCTCGTCTTAAGCGAGTTTGGAGTGCTTTTGGGAGTGTTTGTCTTTAAGTCGTTATGAAACAGTGCCGATACTTGATGTGAGCCGGTTTAAGGATTATTTATAGAAACGAATGATTATGGACAAGAAAGACCCATTAATCTCATTCATAATTGAAGAGGGTATTCTGGACGAGAAAACTCTTCAGGCCGTGGTCGATGAGCACGAAAAGACAGGCCAGGGTCTGATAAACATATTGAAAAAGGAAAAACTTCTCGATGAAGACCAGTTAACGAAGGTTGTTGCGGGGACCAATAAAACCGAGTTTATCAATCTTTCACCCGACATGGTTGAACCGATGGTCGCCCACCTGGTGCCTTACGAGGTTGCCAGTCAGCACAACTTGATTCCGATAAAAAGAGAGGGTGATCACCTGCGAGTGGCGATGAGCTCTCCTTTGAATCTGTCTGTCCGTGACCAAATCGAGATGAAGACGGGCTACAAGATCATTCCGGTTGCCGCCACGCCCAGTGCCATACAACGTGCGATACATTATCATTTCGATGTAACTAATGTAACAAAGCAGGCTATTGTCTCGATGCGTATGGAGGAAGATCCTACCAAGAGCACTCAAAATGATGAGCTGGAGAGAGAATTAGTAAGAACCGACAGCTCTCCTATTGCAAAGCTGGTTTCTTCTATAGTAGATGGAGCCATCGACGCCAGGGCAAGCGATATACATATCGAGCCACAGGACTCTGAGGTAAGAGTGAGGTATCGTATAGATGGAATCTTACGTCCAACGGTCAACATGCCTTCGTCAGTACAGCAGGAGATGATCTCACACATTAAGATTATGGCGGACATGGACATTTCAGAACGAAGGCTTCCTCAAGACGGCCATATGGCAACCCGCCGCAGCGGCAAGGATTATGATCTTAGAATCTCATCACTACCAGCCATTGGAGGAGAAAAGGTAGTAATCAGGATTCTCGATAAAGACGTAGATAAGTGGTCAATTGATCAAGTCGTTACTTCAGCAGAAGATAATCAGAAATTCAGATCATTAGTTGATAATCCTTACGGTATGCTTTTGCTGACCGGCCCAACCGGATCCGGTAAGACTACTACTCTTTATTCAATGCTTCAATTACTCAATACACCCGAAACAAATATCGTTACTGTCGAGGATCCGGTAGAATACCGTCTCAGAGGTATTACCCAGGTCCAGGCCAGACCTGTAGCGGGGAGGACTTTCGCGCTGGCTCTGCGGAGTATCCTCCGACAGGACCCAGACATCATTCTGATTGGTGAGATTCGTGATGCTGAAACGGCCGAAATAGCCGTCAGCGCAGCTCTGACCGGCCATTTGGTTTTAAGCACTTTACATACAAATGATGCCGCAGGCGCGATTTCGCGTTTGATTGACCTCGGGATACCCCCATTTCTTGTATCTTCAGCCCTTCTTGGAACGGCAGCCCAAAGACTTATAAGGACGTCCTGTTCAAAGTGCCGACAAGCCTACAAACCATCAGAACAAGAACTCAAACGTCTATTCGGCGATAAGCCTGCTATTGATAAGAATATTGAGCTGTACCACCCAAAAGGATGCGAAAGTTGCTACCATACCGGTTACCAGGGGCGAAAAAGCATTTATGAGATATTGAGTATTACTTCTAAAATAAGGAGGCTGATCATAGATGGCAGCAGCGATCAGGACATTAAGGAGCAGGCAATTCAAGACGGCATGAAAATCCTTCGTGATAACGCGGTTAATGAAGTTTTGGATGGTTCTACAACAATGGAAGAAATGATGCGAATTGTAGATGTCAAGGTGGTATGATGGCGATATATGATTACACGGCAAAAGATAAAAACGGGGAGAAAGTCATCGGTACCTATGACGATATCGATAGTGTTGCCCTGTTGCGTCAAGACCTGGCAAAAATGGATTATGTTCTTTTAAAGGCTCGTCGGCACAAGGACAGAACCCCAAAACGCCGGAAAATAAAACAATCGGAAATCGTCACTTTCATCTATAAATTTGCAGAAATGTATTCAGCCGGCCTGTCGATCACAAGGTCTCTTGAGGTATTAGAGGAGCAGAGTAACAATCAGGCCTTTGAGAATATAATCGCCGATATAAGGCAAAGCATCGAGAATGGTTCAAGCCTGGAAAAAGCATTTGGAAAACACCGTGGCATATTTTCAGATTTCTTTTGCGGAATGCTCGAGGCCGGTGAGTCGGGCGGAAAATTGACGGAATCTCTTGAAATGAGTGCGGTATATCTCGAAAAGCGGATGGATATGAGGAGAAGGATCAGGTCCGCTTTTACTTATCCGGCTGTGGTCACTGTTGTCTGCATAGTGGTTGTTGCATGCCTTATAGCTTTTATCGTACCTATCTTTTCCAAATTATACAAACAGTTACACGTCCCATTGCCTGGTCCTACCCAGGCCCTTGTAGTCTTAAGTTCTATACTCAGAGGGTATTGGTGGGCCATTCCCTTTATTGCGGCAATATTTGGAACGGCATTATGGTGGCTGTTAAGAAATCCGAATGTCAGAGCCAAATGGGATATTTTCAAGCTAAAAATGCCTATTCTTGGTTATGTTAATCGGATGATTGTGGTTTCCCATTTTATGCGGACCTATGGAATGTTGACATCGGTTGGAATTTCTCCAATCAGGGCCCTGGATGTTGCTTCCAAAGTTGCCAATAATCACAAAGTTTCCAGAATCGCACAAGAATTACAGGAGTCTATTGAAAAAGGTGTTAGTGTCGGCGAATCATTGAGAAAACACGACATTTTTCCCCCGATAATTATACAGATGGCCCTTTCCGGTGATGAGGTTGGTCAGGTATCCGAAATGTTGAATAAAGGAACGGATTTTCTTGATAAAGATATCAACCGAATAGTGGACAGTCTAATAGTGAAATTGGAGCCGGCTTTAACGGTTGTAACAGGAACAATCGTCGGATTTATCCTTATGGCGGTATATTTACCAATGTTCGATTATATGCAGCATTTGAAATAATCCGACGTAAGAATTTTGCTAAAGGAGCTATTATCTTTTACCGATAGTATTTACTGACAATAGTCGAGATATAATTTCTTTTTTTGAAAGGAAATAACGATGCGGAGTGAGAAGGGTTTTACATTAGTTGAGCTGATGATTGTCGTATTGATCCTTGGTGCATTAGCGGCAATTGCAATCCCAAGAATTATGGGAGGCGCACAAACTGCCCGGATCAGTGCATGCAGTACGAATATCGATTTGTTAAACTCACAGATCGAATTGTACTATGCAAACGAGGGTGCCTGGCCTGCATCTCTGGCAGCCCTTACTTCTGATCCGAACTATTTTCCCGACACTGCACCTACATGCCCCTTAGGCACGGCCTATAATTATAATGCGAACCATCGTATAGATCCGCACTCCCATTAGTTAACGGCTCCAGTGGGCAGGTCATAAAAGGAAAAAGTTTGTTATAGAAATAGAAAAAAAAAAAGATGGCTGACGGCTGGTCCTCAGCCATCTTTTTCTTTTATTGCCGATTTATACCAATGAGACTATATAAACAAAGAGCTTTCACATTGATTGAGGTGATGATTGTCGTATTGATCCTCGGCGCACTGACGGCAATCGCTATACCAAGGATTAGCGGAAGCGCATTTAATGCCGGCGTCAATGTCTGCAGAAAAAATGTTGACATCATAAACTCACAGATAGAATTGTATCACACAAACACAGGCACCTGGCCTAATAATGCGGGGGAAGTTATTAAAGATCCAAACTATTTTCCCGACGGCCCTCCTAAATGCCCGTTTAGAACACCATATATTTTGGGTCCAAATAAACGAGTCCCTGATCACAAGCATTTAGATACAACATTAATAAAGAAAATCACAGAAAGTATTTTAGAAAAACTTTAATTATATGAAATATCAAAAAACAGCCTTTAGCTTAGTTGAGTTGATAATAATCGTGACGTTTCTCGGCATATTCACATTTATTGCCATACCAAGACTCAATTTCGGCATCATTTCAAAACAAAAAGCCGATACCCTTGCCCATAAAATTGTTACCGACCTTCGGCTGACACGCAGACTTGCTATTTCCGATGCCGTAAACAACGTTAAAGGCTACGAATTAAAATTTGTAGCCGGCGCCTACGAAATTGAAAATGTCAATACCCACGCAACAGTTGCATCGTATCCAATCGATCCAGATGTCAGTGTTATCTGTCCGACCGGAAGTAGATTCATCTTCGGCCCGCTGGGAAATCTTGAACCCGGAAGTGGTACCGGCATCAATGTCTCTGCCGAAGGGAAAAGCTTTGCAATAACCTTTATCGCGGCAACAGGAACAATAAAATGTGTCGAAAACTGACAAAATTGTTAAGTATTATAACTCCGGCAAAAAGAAAATCAGGAGGTTTTACTCTCACGGAGGTTGTTATCGCTTCAACCCTGCTGGTAATCGCAATAATTCCAATTCTACGGGCGTTAACCACTGCTGAGGTGAGCAACAGAATTATTGAACACCGAACCCAGAGTCTCATCCTCGCCCAGGCCAAACTCGATGAAATAAAAGCACGTTCTGTCTATCACTACAGCGGCTCATTTATGGAAACAAACTCTTCTATGGAAGGTTCATACCTGTGCAATGTACAGGACAGCTCCATCAATGCCAACCTCAGA
>CAZIAN010000063.1:0-15881 GCA_964537355.1 uncultured Pirellulales bacterium
GTACTGAAAGTTACCAAAGATGAATATCGCTGCGGCGGGGCAGGCTCGGTTGCAGCCGATATAGCGGCATTGGGGGGAAAGCCTTACTGTCTGGGTGTTATCGGAAACGACCAGAACAGTGAAATCCTTAAAAAGAAGCTGACAGAAATCGGGGCCGATATCAGCGGTTTGATTACAGCAGTCAACCACCCCACTATAAGCAAACAAAGGCTCATAGGTCTGGCGCAGCATCTTCATCAGCAGCAACTAATCAGAATGGACTATGAACCCAAAGAACCACTGACTGATGAACAATATGAAGAAATTCTACAGATTTACCATGATAAATTAACATCGTCTGATATTGTTTGTTTACAGGATTATGACAAGGGGCTTCTGAGTCCGTCGGTCTGCCAGCAAATGATACAATCCGCCAGGAAGGCAGACAAAAAGATACTGGTTGACCCTTCACTGACAAGCGATTATTCCAAATACCAGGGTGCAACCGTTATTACGCCGAACCGTAAGGAGACTTCCTCGGCGGTTGGTTTCGATATCACAGATGCCCAAAGCGCAGACAAGGCGGCAGAAGAGCTTGCACGAAAGTTTAAGCTCGACGCTGTGGTAATAACGCTTGATAAGGAAGGCGCATATCTCAGGGCAAAAGATATAAATCAAATCATACCGACCAGGAGCCGGAGCGTTTATGATGTTACCGGAGCAGGAGATATGGTTCTGGCGACGCTCTCAATAACATTAGCGGCGGGTTTCGATTATAAAACCGCCGTGCAGTTGTCAAACATAACGGGCGGCATTGAAGTGGAAAAATTCGGGACCGTAACGGTAACTATAGAGGAAGTGGCCGATGAGATTGTCCGTCAGGGTAAAAGCGGCAAGGTACGGTCGATTGACCTTTTACTCGATGAGCTTACATGGCATCGCAGGAGTAAAAATATTATAGTCTTTACGAACGGCTGTTTTGACGTAATACACAGAGGACATATCGAATATCTGGAATTTTGTAAGGCGCAGGGTGATGTAGTCGTTGTAGGGCTCAATAGTGACAAGTCGGTAAAGAGCATTAAGGGGCCTGAACGACCCATCAATAATCAACATGACAGGGTCGCCATCTTAGCGGCACTGGAAGTAGTTGATTATATTACGGTCTTCGATGAGCCCGACCCACTTAACTTAATCAAGAAGATAAAACCGGACATATTAGTGAAGGGCCAGGACTGGGCCCAGAAAGGTGTAGTTGGCCGGGAATTCGTAGAATCCTGCGGCGGCAAGGTTCTTCTTGCGCCGCTTGTAGAAGGCAAAAGCTCGACAGTAACAATAGAGAAAATGAAATCACTGGAAACAAAATCCTGATGGACGAAGATATAAAAAAACAGATTACAGAAACCATCGAAACGCATAAGAAGATGACTGCGGAGTTTCAGGAAAGCGGCATTGAAACGGTCGCCGCCATTTCGCAGGCGATAATAAAATCATTAGAGCAAAACGGCACGGTTTATCTTTGCGGCAACGGAGGCTCAGCGGCGGACGCCCAACATATCGCCGGTGAGTTTGTGGGGAGATTCAAGAGAGAGCGAAAGGCTTTAGCGGCTGTGGCGCTTTCAACGGACACTTCGGTTATTACATGCATTGCCAACGATTATTCTTATGATAAGGTCTTTTCAAGACAGGTTGAAGCGCTGGTCAGAGAAGGTGACATCCTGTGGGCTTTTTCGACCAGCGGAACTTCGGCTAACATTATTGCCGCCGCTGAGTCGGCGAAGAATAAAGGTGCTTATGTAATAGCCTTCACGGGCAGGATTAACAGCAGGCTGGAACAAATTGCCGATATTTGTTTTTGTGCCGAAGACAAATCAACAGCGCGAAGCCAGGAAATCCATCAGCTTGCTTATCATATAATCTGCGACCTTGTGGAGTGCAGTTTTACCGATAGTTAAACTGAAGAATAAACTTTTACAGATATGTCTGATAAAGCGATATTTTTAGATCGTGATGATACTTTGATTGAAGACCCGGGGTATATCAGCAGTCCGGAGCAGGTCAATATGCTGCCCGGGGTGCCGAGGGCACTTATCGAGCTTAAAGCCCTCGGGTATAAGCTGGTAGTTGTCACCAACCAATCGGCGGTTGCCCGCGGCATTGTTACGGAGAAAATCCTCGGAGAAATTCACAAGCGTTTAGAGCAGCTATTAGCCGAAAAGAACGCATTTTTAGACGGAATTTATTACTGCCCCTATCATCCTGAGGGAGCCGTAAAAAAATACCGTCAGGAAAGTGAGTTAAGAAAGCCGAATCCGGGAATGCTGCTGAAAGCTGCCGAGGAGATGGATTTAGATCTCGACCAATCCTGGTGCGTTGGCAACAGCAGCAGCGATATAGAGGCCGGCTTGCGGGCGGGCTGCAAAACTATATTGATAGACCTGCCTTCCCGTCGACGACAGCTCAAACCAAACGATCCCAGGCCGGACTATAAGGCCATAAATATCAAAGAGGTTGTGAATATAGTAAAAAAATATCACCGTTCGTCGATTGAGGCCGAAGCAGAAACCAAGACGGAGCCTGAGGAACAAGCCGAACCTGTAGAACAAGAGACCGAACAAGTTCACGAGGCCGCTGAACCGGTTGAGCAAGTTGCTGAACAAATTCCCGAGACCCTTGAACCAGATTCGCAAGCCGCAGAAATGACTCCAGAGGTTGCTGAACCGGTTTTTCCTGCCGAGGAGCAACAGCTCGAACAAATGCCGGAAGAGATGCAAGCAGAGCCGACAGTACAGGTAGAACAGGCAATTGCCGGTGAAGAAACAGAACAACTGCTAAAGAGCATTAATACACAATTAAAAAATATGCAGCGAACCGATATGTTCGGTGAGTTTTCGATAATGAGACTGATAGCCGGCATTATACAAATTATTGTTCTGTTTTGCTTGTTGATAAGTATATGGTTCCTGATAAGCCCAGACAGACAGGACAACTCTGTTTTCATTACGCTCGGCTTTGCTATGGTTCTTCAGGTTATGTCATTAACTTTCTATATAATGCACGGGCGAAAATAGCTATGTGCAAATCAAATCCCGAATCACAATCTCCTCGCCGGAACTCACAAATTACGGAAGATGAGATACTCATCTGGCTTCCTTCTCCTATGGGTGACGCCATACTTTGTACACCGGCTTTGAGGGCCATTCGCAAGCAGTTCAAAACATGCAAAATTATTTTTTTAGCTACGGACTTGGTCCGCAGTGTTTTGTCACCAAGCAGCTTTAACGACATATGGCTGGAGCTAAACGACAACAATCCGTTTTCAATCGCAAAAAAGCTTAAAGAACATAAATTCACATATGCAATCCTTTTCAAGAATTCATTTGCATCGGCGTTGGCGGTTTATTTAGCAGGGATACCAGGGCGTGTGGGTTATTCCCGCCAATGGCGCGGTCTTTTGCTGACTGAGAAGCTTTATCCGATGAGACTACCGGCCCGCCGTTTTTCCGGACAAAAACGAAGCCACGGGGGCAGGGGCAAATTCAAGCCTGCTTCTATGGTCGAGTACTACTTTGCAATTGCATTATGGTTAGGCTGCAAGACGACCGATAGAAAACTTGAACTGCTTATCGACCCGGAAGAACAACAGAGGCTGAGTAACAAATTGCCGCAAGCCTTAAATCTGCAAGGCCCGCTTGTAATTATTGTGCCGGGTGGAGCTTTTGGGCCGAGCAAATGCTGGAGCAGTCTCAAGTTCGCACAAATGGCCGGTCGGCTGATTACGAAATATAACGCAACGGTTGTCATCTCCGTTGCGCCTGAGAGTGTTGAGACACAAATAGCCAAAGATATTTGCAGCTCAAGCAAGCACAAACTTATCAACTTAGCCGAAAAACCGTTAAGTCTGGGTGAATTGAAAGCACTTTTTTCCATTGCGGATTTGGTCATAAGCAATGACACAGGGCCGCGACATATAGCTATCGCCCTTGGTAGAAAAGTGGTCACCCTGTTCGGACCCAACGACCCAATCTGGACAGATACGAATTATGAAAATGAAATTCAGATTATCGGTAACGTCCATTGCGCTCCGTGCGGCAAGCCAAAATGTAACAAGAGCGAACATCTATGTATGGAGTCAATCAGTGTGGAGATGGTTTGTGAAGCCGCAAAAGAGCTGCTTGAAAATAATCGCAAACAGGCAATTGTGCTGAGCCAAAAAGAATTTATCGAAACTTCAAAATCGTTTTTCATAGACAGGGAATATCAAACGGCACTAAGCGAATCGGGCTTAACTTGCATCGAAGATGTTTTTTCTTTCGATGCGGCCAAAAATCTGACTAAAAGCAACCTTGCCAGTTACAGGTCCCGTTTACAGTTTGAAATAAGTTTTCCTGGGCAGGCATCATCAACTACAGTATTTATGAAACGCTATGACTGTCCCCCGGTCTTCGTCCAGCTTAAAAACTGGCTGTCACATCACAACCGAAGAAGCGAGGCTTTTCGTGAATTCGATGCGGCAAATAAACTGACGGCAGCAGGCATAAATACTCCAAAAGCTATCTCATACGGTGAACAACGCAACGCCTTATTCGAGACAAGGAGCTTCGTAATCAGCGAAAAAGTTCCGGACGCCGAATCCTTAGAACGAAAATTACCGGATTGCTTCGACGGGCCGGCTACAAACGAAAAACTGAAACAGCGAAGAAATTTTATCGTTCAGGCGGCAGCCTTTATAAAAAAATTCCACGAGACGAATTACCGCCATCGAGACCTTTACCTGGCGCATATATTCTACGGCGAGAGCGGCAAGTTTTATCTGATAGATCTGGCACGTGTTTTTAAGCCGGTTTTAATGCGCCGGCGATTTCAGATAAAAGATATCGCCCAGGTTTATTATTCATCGCCGGGCAAGTATTTTTCGAAGACCGACCGGTTGAGGTTTTATATGACGTATGCCGGTCAAAGCAGGCTTAGAAGAAAAGACAAGGCATTTATTCGTAAAGTAATAAATAAAGCAGAGCAGATGGCACGGCACGATATCAATCACGGCAGAACGGTTCCGTTTGCAGGCTGAGAAGATTGGATTAAATGAAAGCATTTACTGTTTTGAATAAAAGCCATAAGCTGAGTTCATAGACCTTTGTATTCGTACAGAAACCGGCGGAAGTTATAATAACAGTATAATCGGAACGTCAAATACAACAATAAGAACGTATAATAACACATCTATTAGTCGGTGCTGTAATTCCATTGGAGCCAGTGTTCTTCTAATATCGTTAAGTCCAGTTCATTGACTATGCAGTCCTCATTGATATCCCCGGGTATCGGCTTGAATCCATCTTGATTTTTGGCGTGCTCACAGGAATCTCCATACAATACGATTTGCATAGTGTCGGCAGCAGTTAATTCGCCATCGCCAGCCTCAAGCTGCAACGTATATGAGCCGGGCTCTCTTACCGTAACTGTGGGATTTGCCACAAGGGGATCGCTGATCTGAGCTGCATTTGATTCATTAGGCTCGGCGATAACCGTCCACATAAGTGTTGCAGACCCAGGTCCGCCGTCTAAGTCAGAAACGACCGCATCAAGCTGGACTGTCCTTGGACCATTATCCAGCCATGTGTCTATATCATCGCCGGCATTAACAACTGGCGCCATGTTCATCGTGTTAAATGTATAAACCGGGCTCAGATAAGATGGACCAGCGGTGCTGATGCTGGAGTCGTATATGTCAAGTGCCCAATAGTAATTTGTGTTAGCGGCCAGTGTAACAGGGACCAACTCAACCGCCTGATCAATAACAACCTTGGGATTAGCCTCAACGTAGGGATTAGTGCCAAAGTAAACAACACATGTTACGATGCCTCCCGGGCCGTTCGGTTCGGGTAAAGTCCATTGAAGCTGGGTAGGGCCGACAAGCATGTTCGAACCATCGGTCGGACTCGGATTGAGTCGGGTGCTAAGTGTAGAAGCGGTAACAACCGTATAGCCGTCAATAAAGTGAATTTCAACATCTCTTGCGCCACCGTCAGCAACGATGATACCATCACGGTAAAGGGACTGAACAAGTTCCGTAACATTATTTTTCAGTTTCAAAGTTCCGCCGCCAGATCCGCTATCAGAACCAATATCAATCAGGGCCGTACCATTGCCGATTATCAGGCCTCCACGGTCGTCTTCTGCGTAGTCGCCATGATGCTCGAGTACTCCACCGTTGCGAATCTGTATGGTGACGTTGGAATCGGCTCCGGCGGCAACTATCATATTCCACTTGGGCTTATCGATTTCTCCAATTTCCAGTTTGCCGCCGTCGATATCAACGACGACAGTTCCACTCTCTCCGAGTTCAAGTGATTTCTGGCCCAGAACCGTAGTACCAGCCCCCTTAATAGCAAGCTTTGCATACACACTTCCTGCTTCGTAGCATATCTTAATATCATCGCTACACAGCAGATTTACGCCACCTTGAACCAACAGTTCACCACTCAGACCGTTTCCATTGGCAATCCAGAGGTCATCAATTTCAGGGGGTATATCACCTGAATCAAGGATCGGCCATATCAACGGTATCGTACTTCCTATGTAAGCATCTGCATCTTCCCCTAAAGCTCCATTCGAGGGAACCATCGCAACATCCCAGTTACCGGCCGTCATCCAGTCGTCACTAATCGCACTGGTCCAGGTATAAACATTGTCTGCCCTGACAAAACCGGGCAAACCCATCAGGATTATTAACATGAGCATAACACTCTTGGTTTTCATTTGTTTATCCTCCAGTAAACCGACATTTCACTAACTAATATCACCCTAAATAACAGGAGCCGGGATTTCCTTTATAAACTTCGCTGAAACACCCCCACAAGCACTAAGTCTCATAATACCGTAATTTCACCCCTATGTCAACAATATTCGGGTAGTTTCAGCATGCCGTGCCGCAAAAAAACCAATCACGGCAGAGCAGTACCGTTTGCAGACTGATAAGATTGGGTTTATAATCCTGCAATGAAAACCAAAATTGCGATTATTATAGAAAGGGCAAATACGGCGCTTGGGGGAGCGGAACGTTCTGTTTTCGAGCTGACAAGTGCGATGTCGGGGCTCGGCTTTGAAGTTCATATACTTGCGGCAAAAGGACAAACAGAAGCCAGGAATATTCATATTCTATGCCGGGACAAACCGGGCAGGCGCACCGGTTACTTTACTTTTGAGGAAGCATTGAAGGAACATTTATCAGAAAATCAGTACGGCTTAATTCATAGCGTTTTACCTTTTGACTTTGCCGACGTCTATCAGCCACGGGGCGGCTCTTATGCCGAGTCTATTTTGCGTAACGCGGCCAGCTATCAAAACAAGGTGCTCGAATCTTATAAGAGACTGACAGCTTTTACCAATTTTCGGCGGTCCATACTTCTTCGTGCCGAGCGCAAACTTGCTTCGGGATCCAAAGGGCCTGTAATAGCGGCACTTTCAGAGTATGTCGCAGAGCAGTTTAAGCAACACTACGGCACTAATGCACGGCGGATAGTGGTCATACCCAACGGGGTAAAAACGGACAAACATATCAACACAAACCAGATCGACAGGCTTCGTACGCAGATATTAGGTAAATTAGGACTGAAAGAAGCAGACAATCCGGTCCTTTTCCTGTTCGCGGCAAATAATTTCAGATTAAAGGGACTGGGTGTTTTAATAAAGGCAATGGCGGCGGCGGATGGGTACGATACGGAACGAAAAAGCTATTTAATCGTGGCCGGTAAAGGCCACGCACACAAATACCGCCAAATTGCACGAGGGCTTAGAATCCACAAAAAGATTATTTTCTTAGGTCAGGTCAGGCATATTCAAAACGCTTTGTCAGTGACCGATGTTGCTGTTTTGCCTACTTTTTATGACCCTTCCAGCAGATATATACTCGAAGCATTAGCGACGGGCAAGCCGGTGATAACCACGAGATTCAACGGGGCAACCGATTTATTCGTGAATGACCGACATGGCAAAGTAATAGATAAGCCCGAAGATATATCAGCATTAACCGAAGCTATTGTTTATTTCACAGATACAAATAATATCGAAAAAGCGTCACAAGCTATTGCAGAAGATAAGATAGAAGAAGAAATCTCCATCCGCCGGGCCGCCAGGCAATTGGCCGCTGTTTATGAATCTATATTGCAGAGGAAAGGCTAAAAAACAATGTACCTAATATTTGCTCCGGCTATCATAGGAGCTTATCTGCTCGGCTCGATACCGTTCGGACTGCTCATCGCAAAAGCACACGGCAAGGACCTGCGTTCGATAGGCTCAGGTAATATCGGAGCGACCAACGTATCGAGGGCGCTCGGCAGGAAATGGGCCTATGTTTGCTTTGCGCTCGATGTGCTGAAAGGTATGGTTCCAATGCTGGTGATAATGTTCATTGCCAAACCGGCGGGTGTTGTTATGCTCCTGTTATGGCTGGTGGTGGGCTGTGCGGCTATTTTAGGTCATATCTTTCCGATATATGTAAAATTCAAAGGCGGCAAAGGGGTCGCAACCAGTTTTGGCATAGCGCTGGGGCTCTGGCCTTATTATACAATCTGCGCCTTGTTTGCCATTGCAATATGGGTGGTGGTCGTTTTGATATGGCGGTACGTGTCCTTAGCTTCCATCGTCGGTTCTGTTAGTTTTCCAGTGGTTTTGATTCTGGCTATAATCCTTAAGCCGGGCTGGGAATTTTTCAGCCTGTGGCCTTTACTTGTTGCGGCAACCGCAATACCACTTATGGTTATTATCCGTCACCGGGAAAATATAAAAAGACTGCTGGCGGGAACAGAAAGCAAAATCTTAGCGAGATAAACCTGCGGGCTATCAGTCCGGTACTGATTAAAATCTCTACATCCTTTGAAAATCGAACTTTTTTCGAACCTTTTTCAAGCAAGAAACGACTTAAGTACAAAGCTCCAGTATCACAGGTCGAATCGGCTTATGACATATTTACATACTTGAGACATTAATATCACAGAGAAACATATGGAACAAGATAATCAATCTAATGCAATTTTAGTTCTTAAATGCAAAAAGCGAGATGAGAAGGCTTTTAGGGAAATTGTAAATAGCTGGGAGCCCCGTCTTTACTACTACCTACGGCGTATTGTCGAGAATGAAAATGATGTCTGGGATATCCTGCAGGAGACATGGCTGGCTGTTTTCAAAAACATACACAAGCTGGAAGATCCCTTAAAGTTTTCAACATGGTTATATAAGATCAGTCATAATAAAGCCGTGAATCTGCTTCGAAAGGAAAACAGATACGTTCAAATGAAAGCTGAGCAGATTAGCGATAACTTTGAAAATACAAATACTGATATCGATGTCAAAGAACGGGAGGAACATATTCATAAACTTTTAAATAAACTTAAGTTAGCTCATAGAGAAGTGTTAACACTTTATTTCCTCGAAGGATTTACGATTAATGAAATGGCCCTGATAATCGAGATGTCAGAGGGCACCGTAAAATCGCGACTATATTACGCCAAACATAAACTCCAAGAAGTGTTAAAAGGAGCAAAGGATGTTTGAAACAGAAAAAAAACCAGAATTCATCAAAAAACTGATTGCACAAGACCCGCCAACTGCTGATAAGAAAGAACATCACAAAGAAATTCTCTTTAAAAAGCTCAAACTCCGGATATGGCGGGGGAAAATAATTGTTGGAACAATCTATCTTGTGCTATTTTCAGCAGCCTTTTGGGCATTCCAGCAGGGGCAAAACACTGATAATATTGTACGCTCCATCTGCTGGGGTGCGGTTTCACTGCATATTCTTCTTTGGTTTCTGATATACTTTCTGCGAGAGATATATAGGCTAACAGCGGAAACCTTAGAGAAGAGTTCCGGCAAAGATGAAAAACATAAGTGGAAGAATCAAGATAGATTTATAACAATCGTGGCAATTTTGGTATTCGCCTTTGCCACCGTTATCTTGTATCGTTCTTTTTTCCTTAACGACTATTTAAAAGCAGCTCATCTTTCCGGATATATTTTCTGGACCACGGTATTTTTTCTTTTCTGGTACCCATTTGGAACCGCGTCACTTCTTGCAAAACTGTGGCTCGAATACAAAATAATGGAACTAAATTTCACCAAAACTGAAAAGCAGAATTTGAAAAGTCAGACCGAATAACACTAAGGTTATTGATTATTTCCTAGCCATGTTTGTTTTCGAGTCAGGTTATGGATTATAATCAGGATTGAGTTCGGTGGGGACCGGCGCATTTACTTTTTTTCGCCATGCAAGCATCAATTTATGAAGTTCGGCGGTTTTTTCCGGCATTTTCCCGGCGAGGTTGTTCCGTTCAGATATATCTTCCTTCAGGTTGTAAAGCTCCAGGGCGCCATCCTCAAAATACTCGATAAGCTTGAAGTCGCCCATTCGCACAGCCGCAGCGGGTCGTGTCCTGAAATGCGGATCTCTGGCACCTTCGGCTTTTCCCTGCAGGTAGGCGGGGAAATGCCAAAAGATAGCTTTGCGGCTCAAACTTTTTTGACCTTTGAGAAGAGGTACGATGCTTTCACCATCCAACAGTTTTCCTTTTGGCTTTCGTGCACGGGTCATTTCGAGAATTGTAGGATACATATCAATGCCTATTACCGGCGTATCGGAGATAGTTCCGGGCTTAACGACGCCAGGCCAGCGAACGAACATCGGCTCACGAATTCCGCCTTCGTACAGCATTCCTTTGCCGCCGCGGAGGGGTTGATTTGAAGTTATACCCTTGACGCCGCCATTGTCGGAAAAGAAGAAAACAATGGTGTTGTCAGTAAGGCTCAGCTCGTCGAGTTTGTTAACGATACGCCCAACGCCCTGGTCGGTGCTCTCAATCATAGCGGCGTATTTCGGATTGCTCTGACCGTTAGAGCCGGTTTTTTTCTTATATTTATCTATCAACTTCTGTTTGGCCTGCAGTGGTGTGTGGACGGCATAATGAGGCAGGTAGAGAAAGAAGGGTTTGTCTTTGTTAGTAACAATAAATTTCAATGCCTCATCCGTGAGTCTATCTGTGAGGTATTCACCCGGCGGACCATCGGAAAGTTCGGGATTATTGTAGGGGACAAAATAGCCCTTGACGGGATGGCCTGCGCTGTAGCCAGCAACGTTGACATCGAAGCCCTGACCTATTGGACCGAACTTAGGGTCATTGCCAAGATGCCATTTTCCAATACTGGCGCTGATATATCCGGCCGGCTTGATAGCTTCGGCAATGGTGATAATTTCTGAATCAAGGACTGTAGTATTTTTTATCGGGATAAGCTTCCTTTGCTTCGATTGGCCTCGACTCGATGTATCAACAGTGTAAACCCCATGCCTCGGGCCGTACAAGCCCGACAGCAGGCAGGCCCGTGAGGGGGCGCAGTTAGGAGCATTTGCATAGGCATTTGTGAAGACCATTGCCTGGCTCGCAAGGTTATCAATATTCGGCGTTTCGTAATACTGAGAGCCCATAAAGCCAACGTCACGCCAGCCCATATCGTCGATATAGATGAAAATAATGTTCGGAGGCTTTCGGCGAATACTGCCCTGTGCAGAATTTTCAGAGGATATACAGCCTGTTGCAAAAAGGCAATTCGACAGTGCAAGTCCTTTTGCCGTTGCGGCACAACTTTTCAAAAAATTACGACGATCCATAATAATCTTTCGTTCAATATTTTCCATAATAATAACATTATGACAATTAGGATAGTCCTATCGGCTAAAGGTGTCAAAGCAATTCGCAGTGATTTTCTGCAATCCGTCCGGGTGTGAAAAGCAGCAACTTCAATGTGTTAAAAGTATGATTTTGGAGATTTGAAGAATAAAAATGTAAGTGAAAAAAAGCAACAACCAATTCCCAAGCAGTATAGGGGCTTTACCCCCCAACCCCTGCTGCACAGCAGGTGCTCACCAAGCTCAGCACTTTTTTTGCCTTTTAATTGAGTTTCTGGCTCTAAAATCCTCGGTTAAACAGATTATGACCATAACTGACGGCCAGTAACTTCAAGCAGTGCCTTAAAAAACGAATTAACTACCCCGGTATTTCCGGATTCAAGATGGGGCAGCAGGCCGGCATCCCCCAATGCAGCACTACTTAAATCAACAACTTGTTAATTTTGTCCAATAACCAAAAAGATTGTATCAACAATCAAAATGGTCTGCTGTTTAGCACAAGAAGCATTCTACCGACTACCGATAAAACCGTAATCTTTATGAGCTTAATCGTCAAAATAGGAGAAAAGAGCAAGCAGGATATTCCTAAATTTAGAGCGGGCAAACCCTATTCGTGGACTGGCAAAAAGATGTAGTGGTTACATATTAAGATAATAACAATACGGATTTTGCTATAGTACGCTCAGGGCTCAAGGGGTGTGAGCCCTTCTCGTACGGCGTATTTGGTAAGCTCGGCGATGCTGTGAACATCCAGTTTTTCCATAATCTGGCGGCGGTTAGCCTCAATAGTTTTGGTACTTACGTGCAGATCTAAAGCAATCTGTTTGGTGGTCTTGCCTTCGGCTATGAGTTGAAGCACCTCTCGTTCTCTGCTCGTCAGGGACGATAAAGGTGAATCAGTAACGGTAGTCAGACGCTTTACGTAGTCCTCAACCACAATCCCTGTAATTCTGGCACTAAGGTAGCTCTCACCGGCGGCTACAGTCTGTATTGCCTGAACAAGCTCGTCGAAGAGACATTCCTTTAATACATAGCCGGTGGCGCCGGCCCCGAGCATATCGGCAACAAATCGCCTGTTCGAATGTATTGACAGGGCAATTACCTTTACCTGAGGGAATTCGTTAATAATCTGGCGTGTAGCTTCAACGCCGTTTAGATTCGGCATGGTAATATCCATAATGACTAAATCGGGCAACAGCTCGCGGACACGCTCCACCGCTGTTCGCCCATCTTCGGCCTCACAGACTATTTCCATATCAGGCTGTTTCTCAATCAGCGAACGCAAACCTTCACGTACAATTGCATGGTCTTCAGCTATTAAAATACTTATACTCATACGTCTACTCCTTCGGTACTCTTTTCAACTTTCAGCGGTGCAGTCATCGTAATCCTGCTGCCACGGCCCGGTTCGGATTCGATCTCAAGATGCCCGTCCAACTGTACCAATCGTTCCCGAATGCTAAAAATTCCAAATCCGGCATTCGACCCTATTTTGGCAGGTTCGAAACCCACTCCATCATCTTCAATAATAACGCATATCTGTTCATTAACTTTTCTGACAGAAACTTTTACTTTTCGTGCCTTTGCATGCTTGATAATGTTTATGAGCAGCTCCCGCACATTACGAAACAGGAGCGCTCTTATGTCATTATCGAGCGGTTTTGGCTGCCCATCATCTCTAAATTCAGTTTGTATTCCGTGTTTTTTTCTGATTTGCTCGTCAAGCCACTCTGTTATAGCCGTTTCAAAACCAAGTTCATATAATATAGGCGAGCTTAACTCAAATGTCAATGTTCTCGTCTCGCGAATAACATCCCCGAGACAATCGCAGACTTCTCTTAGGACATCAGTATATTCGCCGGAAGACATTGATTGACGCAGTGAGTCTAATTTCATTTTTGACATAACCAGGGACTGGCCGATTTGGTCGTGTAACTCTGTTGCGAGCCGGTACCTCTCGCGCTCTTCTATAACCGACAACTGCGAAGCCAAAGATTTGAGCTTTTCCTGATGGCCAAGCAGTTGTTCCTGGTATTTTTTTCTTTTAGTAATATCCTCTCCAGAACTCAGGACCCCGATAATACAGCCTTGTTCATCTCTCAATATTGTATTGTGCCAGGCAATCAGTCTTTCATCTCCGTCCTTATTAAGAACGGGATTCTCAAAATATTCGAAAGGCCCCATTTCCTCCACCATTATTTTTTTGAAGACATCCTTTACATCCTTTCTCATACGTTTCGGCAAAAATTTATCAAACCAGTTTTTGCCGATAATTTCATTTTCGTTATAATCAAGTATTTTACAACCCTTTTGGTTTATTAGCCTGACCTTGCAATCCACATCAATGACTAATAACATCACTTCTGCTACATCAAGGTACTTTTGTGCTTTATCTCTCTCTTTCCGCAGTTGTTCCTGGGCCCGCTTGCAATCGGTGATATCGTATGCATAAATGTTGACATAGCCTGATTCAGGAACAGGCGCCAAAGTAATTGAAAATGAGCGGTTGCCATGGTCCATGTCAAAAGTTGTAGCCTCGCCTGAACTTAAAGCTGCCATCATCTTTTTTTTCTCTCGGTCCGGCAGGCAGATACATGTGTTTTCTTCGCAGCCCCAGGCGGCTAATATGGGTTCAGCAGTCTTATTGCTGTAGAGAATGGCGTTATCCTTTGATATTCTCAGGACGGGATTAGGATTTTCGCTCGGGAATTTTGCAAGTATTCTTGCTTCCTTCTCGCTTGCCGCAAGCTGCTGGTTGGCAGCCTTCAATTGCTTCTCGCTTGCCATTAGCTGCTGATTGCCTGCTTCAAACTGCAGATTAGCAGCTTGTAATTCGAGTTCATGCCTGATTTGATTTTTCAAGAAACGGCTAAATGCTATTCCTACAACAACTGTTATAGCCAGACAGATCGCAATTAATACCATCTGTACTATTTGAAAGCTCTCGTAATCCCCGGCAATCATCTGCTCAAGGTCTGTTTCCACCAGGTCGGTCTGCTGTAACACATCCTTGAAAATCTCGTCGTATTTCTGGTCAATTTCAGTGCCGATTCCGGCCGTCTTACTTGTTTGCCACTGCTGGAGAGTAATTTCCCTGAATTCAGCCAGCTCACGGCGCACCGTTGTGATTTCCTGTCGCATATGCGGATCAGACAATGGATAAAATTTACCCTCAGTATTTTGCCCTCCCTCCAGCATGGCTTTCGCATACCAGTCAGCCTGGTCTATATGTTCCAATACTTCATCAATGTTTATGTAGCTGTCACCGCTTATTATCTCTTTAAAATATAAATGGGCAATGGAGACCTCCATCTTAATTTCCATAGCCGCATCTTTCAGAGGCGTATGGATTGCGGCCATTTGATTTCCGATGTAGAAGATATAGCCCATCGAAGCAAAGACTATTAATGCGACAAATCCGATAAGCAGATACATCCACCAAACAGCAACTTTATTCTTTGTTCGGCCATTCAGTTTGTTTTCCGTTTCATCAGCCATTGTTATATTTTCTATTATGTCAGTGTAATCCTGATTATCATTTTTGCGTAATTTTTTCTGCTGATTTCCATAACATCTTTTCTTCTCTGTCACCTTCTGTATAATAGACACTACCGTTTTTAATATCCAGAGAAATACCTTTTCTTTCTGTGCCTCCGAGAACCGAAGCCCTTACAGGAATATGCTTTTCTTTGAGCAACCGTGTAATTGAATCTATGTTATTTTTACAAATAGTATCATCCTGTTTTTTCAGAACATTTCCTGCTCCCACGAGGCAGACTCCAAGTTCAGACAAACTTGCCCCTTGAGCGGTTATTATTCTTATCATCTCATCTAAAGCATCAACAGCATATTTTGTAGATTCACCATAAGCACTCTTTGGCGCTCGCCCGGGAAGCATTACATGTGCCATTGCGCCAAGATTTTTGCCCGAATCATAGGCCGCAATGACAACACATGAGCCTATTACTGTAGATTTTAAAATTTCCCCCATTCTACCGGCCTTCACTTCCCCAGTACTGACATTTACTATCTTTTCCATTTTGATATGACTAAGCCACTACAGTCCAATTTAGGTAAGAGTACTTCTTATATCGGCTAATAACCAGAGAAATTGACAGATAATTGACATTTGTTAGACCGATTTTCCGTTAAAAAGAAATCTTTAAGTATGTAATCAGATAATTAGTATCCGTCCAGTCATCGCTTTTTTTGTCGTTGCCGAACT
>CAZIAN010000064.1:0-15727 GCA_964537355.1 uncultured Pirellulales bacterium
AAAGGGCGGGTGTTCTATTGTTTCCTGGGCCATAACCCGCAGACATTCTGGAACCACCTGATACTTGAGCATTATCTGGCAGGTATTCAATTCGCTCTCGGCGACTTGCCTGCTGACGCTACTCCAAGCAACAAAGCGAGGCAGTAGAATTGAATATAGAAAACTTATTCCACAGTTGTTCAAAAAACTGTATTCGACTATCTATAGGCAACAAATAAGGAGGGGAAACAGCTTTTTTGCTCAAACTGCTTCCAATTTTTCATATGAAAAAAGCATGTACTTACTCATCGATTCTATCGATTTGTTCAATTGGGCCTACTCCGCTGCTTAAAGGCAGGACTCTTTGCTGCTTGGCTCTTTCATAAAGTTTGTCCAATTCTTCATCAGTAGGCGGGGTATTACCCATTTCCGCAAATCGGGCTCTTGCCCTGCGGATCCAATCTTCCTTTGGAGGGATTTCAAATTCAGCTTCTTCTGGTAAATTATGCCAGCGGACCCAGACTTCATAGGGGCCTCCCGGCAATTGTATCCTGTGGACTCCATTCTTGACTCCATATATATCAAGCGATTGTCCATCTTCAGAGCGTATTTGAATTTTTCCATCTTTGAGAGTTCCCAATCGTTTGGCGCCGCGAAATGGCTCAAGTGCAAATTCGACCTTTGCAACACCAGGATAGCTTACATAAGCCAAGGGGCCTCCACTAACACCCAACTTTCCTGCGTAAACGCTGTCATTGAAAATTACCATTGAATCGTGTAATGACCATCTACCGAATTTAAATGCAGTATCATCAGCTCTCTTCGGACGGTTATCAACAACCGCTATCCCGGGGGTAAGGTTCAACATATATACACGACCATCGTCGTTCTTAGCCAGCTCGAAACTTCTCGGCTTCAAATCCGTAAAGTCAACGTCGAAGGAATCCTCTTTTGTGACCGAGTCATTCTTGCCAGGGGTAACGCTAACATTAACTACAAAGTGATCTTTTATATTTTTGCATGAGACATCAATTCTGAAACTTCTTATATCGTCACTACAACCCAAACCGACTCTACCGCTCGAACTGGCATTACCGGCGCCATTCCATCGATAGCTGTCCAGAGGCTGAGTTGGATCCATGGAGAAGAAATTTATATCCACGGCATAATACTTATGAATCTTGTCCTCTGTAGATAGTGACCCAAAACATGTCACTGTCAGGCCGAAAATCGCAAGAACAAATAGTATCAGCTTTGCTTTGCGAATATTATGTTTGTTAGTTGCTTTCATAATTATTCTCCTTGAAATAAGCGTAATTTTTCCATTTTTCCACAAACCCAATCCCGGCGACATAAACATTTTGCTCAGAATAATGGAGTTGCAACGGTTCTTCTACCAGGCCTGTAGAATCTGTTTTGTCAGATACGGTTGGTTTGGATGTTTTGAAATAAGTTGGTACATTGATAAACTGTAGAGTAAGCTGAAGGCAGAAAATAAGCAAAAATCCTGCTGCAACCGGAAAAGGAACAGAAATTCGTTTTCTTAACCAGCCTGGAGTTTTTCTTCTTTCAGTGTTCGCAGAATGTAGAGCATTATTGATATACTTTCGATTTGAGTCTCTCAATCCTTCAGGTGTTTTGAGTTCCCTGGATGAGTCTGCAAACTCTCGAATTAATGCTTCGTTTCTTGTTTCGTCTTTCTCGTTATCCATGGTGAAGTCTCCTATTCAGAGGAGCTGCTTTTTGACAGCAGCTCACATAATTGTTTCCGGCTTCTATGAACGTGGCTTTTGACTGAATTTAGCGGCATCTTCATAATCCTTGCTATTTCATCGAGTTTTAAGCCTTCAATAAATCTTAAGAGTAAAATCTGTCTTTGGGGTTCTTCGAATTGTCTGATTATATTCAAAACAAATTTAAGTTCATCTGATGATGAAACTTTCTGAAAAACGGAGGATTCATTGCTTGGCATCTCTTCAAGTGAACGGACATCTTCCTGAGTTAGCCTTTTCCTGCGTAAGGTTTCTAAAAGTACGTTCCTTGCAATCCCGAATATGAATGCCTTTAAGCTATGTGAGTTGTCCGATTTGAAATTTTTGATTGCTGCAACAAATCTGGCAAAAGTTTCTCCGCATTGATCCTGTGCGATTTGATGATTTCCTTGTGAATAGTAAAAGAAACGATAAACAGGAGCTTCATACTCGTCAAGCAATATTTCATAGGCCTGCTCATTGCGAGCAATTAATTTCTTAATAAGTTCTTTGCCTGTAACAATTTCCATCATATATCATTTAACCAAAGTAATTACAAAATAGCCACAAATCATAAATCGTTCTAAATTTAAAGTTGCAGGTAAGCAAGAATAGTTGCAAATAATCTTAATAAAGCAAAAAATTATTGGAATAAAATCCGGTTATCTTATCATAAGTTCATTCGCACAAGGTATGTTGGATTGGAGAAGCAGAAATAAGAAACGCATTTTTCCCATCCACCGGGACGATGTGGAGATGTTATGATACTCTCTGGAAGATATTGGAAAGCAGGATTACAGGCCGTCTTCGAGCTGGGCGAGGATTGTTCTGGCTTTGCAGACTTTGTTTCCGTCGGGGCCCTGCCAGTTAAGCTCGGCATTTCTCTTTAGGAAAGCATCGATTTTTTTACATGCCATTAAAACGGTGGCGTGATTTTTATTTCCCATAAATCTTCCGACCTCGGAGGATGACATCTTAGTGTGCTTCCTTGTGAGATACATACTGAAATGGCGGGCCAGAGCGACGGTTCGGTCTTTTTTTGACGAGTGTAACTTAGTGGGGGTTGTTCCGAAATAAGCGGCCACGGTCGTCTCGATATCTGAAACGTGGACAATAGGGTCGCACCTGTCCAGGTGTTCGGTAAGGACTGCTTTGGCCATAGAGAGTGTGATTTTGTTATTCTTAAGGGCCGAGAAGGCAATTACCTTTAGCAAGGCCCCTTCCAGCTCACGGACATTTGAGCGGAGATTTTCGGCGATGTATGTTATTACACTTTCGGAGATTGGCGCGTTTTGAGTTTTGAATTTTAAGTTTTGGTTTTTGAGGTACTGCCTGCATATCAGGCTGCGGGTTTTGAAATCCGGAGCGTCAATTTTTACTACCATTCCGGAGACAAAGCGGCTGACGAGCTTTTCGGATATCTGTCCAATCATTTTCGGATGGGCATCGGAGACCAGCACCACCTGCTTGCCGGCCAGACTTATCGTATTGAAAGTATGCAGGAACTCCTCCTGGATCGAAAGCTTACTGGCCAAGAAGTGAATGTCGTCGATTGCCAACAAATCCGTTTGCCGCATTCGCCGACGAAAAGCCTCCAGCTTTTTTGTCTTCAAGGCCAGCACAAACTGATTGACAAAATCCTCCGCTGAGAGATATAGCCAATTAGTCTGGGGGCGCTTTTCGCACACTGCATTGCAAATCCCTTGCAGCAGATGTGTTTTGCCAACCCCGTATCCTCCGTGAATAAACAGCGGATTAAAAGGGCTTTGTTGCTCATTTACGACTACTTTGGCGGCGTTGTAGGCCAGCTCATTTGATGAGCCTACAACAAAAGTCTCGAGAGACAGTTTAAGTTTTTTTATGCCGCGTCCCTGGGCGGCGGTTTTTCCCCGGCCAGCTTTTTCGCGGACCATAGCGGCGGAGGCTTTCGAATCCATTCTGGTTCGTCTCTGGTGGCCGGAAAGCTCCTGGTCGATACTGAAAGTTATATTCGCCTCTGTTCCGGTTACTGTCCGCACTGCCCGTGTGATTTCTTTTAAAAAATGGTTTTCAATCCAGCTCGCTATAAAAAGGTTCGGCACACCAATTTTCAAATATCCGTCGGCGAGGGTCATATTAGTCGAATTTTTAAACCATATCCGAAACTTCTGCGGACCCACCTGCTCAGAAAGCGCTTCGTTAATTTCGCTTATCTGAGACGCAACGGTACGAGAACTCTCATCCGTGATTATGTCCTGCATTCGTATCCTTCCGGTGCCAGATTTATTTGCAAGGCATTCATCCTGCAGATATCGAGCAAAGGCTCAAGCTTTAAGTGCAGGGTAAGAATCCATTCTTTTTTAAGTTAATTCACTCTTTGAAACAAAGCCACTTTGAATAACTAATAATACTGATAATGTTCTTATTATTGGACAACGCGAAAACAAATCAATTGCGTTTTATCGAATTTCTTTTCCACTTGATAGAGGTCTCTATGGTTATTGACTTTGCGCTCGAAAAAAATTTGTTTTTAACAGGTTATACACATCGTAAATATGGTTTGTGGAAAAGCTGTGGATTGTGTTTGTAAACACAAAAAAAGCTCGATAATTGATTACGGATGCCTGTTATCATTTTGCGGTGAGGACTGCCTTGTAGCCACCGTCGCAGTCAAATCGTTCGGCCGAAGGAAGGGTGAGTTGTTCGGAACTGAGTATAAAATTGGGGTTGTTTTGCCGGAAGTCTTTGATAAGGCTGCTGTTTTCATCTTTTTGGATACTGCAGGTGCTGTAGCAGATTATTCCGTGAGGATTGAGCATTGATGCGGCGGTATTTAAAAGGTCAGTTTGTGTTTTAATAAGTTTCTTTATCGCATCCGGTGTTATTCGATAGCGTGCTTCAACACGTCTGGCCAATACGCCGGTATTTGAGCAGGGGACATCCAGCAGGATACAATCGAATTTAGAATTTTGAAGCTGCTCATAAAGAACCACTTCGACGCTTTTTATGCCAAGGCGTGTAATATTTTCTTCGATCTTTTTTAGCCGCTCCGCGTTTATGTCGGTCGCGATGATCGTCGCCGAATCACCGGTAATTTCGGCCAACTGAGTTGTCTTTACGCCCGGCGCTGCGCAGAGGTCGAGTATTTTCCAGCCGGGCCGAGGACTGAGCATTTTTATCACTCGCGAAGCTGTAATATCCTGAACGGTAAACAGACCTTCTGCGAATCCGGGAAGCTGCGTTATCGTGCGGGGACTTTTTATTCTTATCATCGAGTCTTGCGGAGTTATGTCGATTTCAATATCGGCAAGGCGAAACTTTTCGGCTAATTCCTTCACTGAGGTTTTTAAGCTGTTGGGTCTGATGTATATACCCGGTTTTCGATTTGAGGCCATGCATATCAGGCGTGTCAATTCGAGGCCAAAGCTGCTGAGCCAATCGGATACGAGCCAACCGGACAGCGAAAAAACCGTACTCAGGTAATCGGCCCCAGAAGATTCAGGGTTGGGTAAAAAATCCCTGTCGAATTCGCAGCCAGTTTCGGGGCCCTGGTAAAGCGTACGAGCGGGATTGCTCTTTGTTAGGTCAATCCGGCGATTTGTTATGCCTCTCGTGATTTGGCGCAGGACTGCGTTTACAAAGCCGGCCTGTTTTTTACCTATGAGTGCCCTGGCATTATCGACAGCTTCGTTGACGATGGAATACTGAGCTGTATCAGGCGAATATACAAGCTCGCAGGTGCCGACTCTGATGATATTGAGCAGTTTGTCGGGTATTCTCTCGACGAGCCGGCCTGAGAACGCGGCTATAATCCTATCGATAACATAGCGGTTTCTTATCGTGCTGAGGACAAGGTCGGTGGCCCGCTGTTTCTGGTCGGTTTCACTCAGCAGTTTGTTCAGGATAGGAGTAGCATAGTTGCGTTTTGGGTCGCAGCGATTCAGTACCTCGATTGCTATAGTGCGAGCGGATTTTTGTTTTTGGCCAGCCATTTTTTATTTGTCTATTTTTATAAACAGATCTGCGGGCTGGGTTTGCCTTCCGTTGGAGAAGTCTTTGAAATCCATAAGCGGCGAGCCGGCCGGCTTGATTTGTGCAATCTTTAAGGCATCTTCGCCACAGATTACATTCAGGTTTTCATCGAGCGTACCAGCAGATAAGCCGGGGGTGTTCGAGCTTTCGACTACTTGTGCCGCCGCGATGGATACGCGGATGGATTTGCCGGTTTTTTTAGACAGGTAGTTTGCAGATGCGCCGGGCCATGGCCAGAGGCCGCGTATCTTTTTTTCCAAAGAACCTGCGGATTCATTGAAGTCGATAAAGCCATCCGATTTGTTCAGCTTGGAAGCGAGGGTGGCTTTGGAATGGTCCTGCTCGGTATAAACAACTGAGCCGTCGGCGATTTGGGCGATTGTTTCGAGTAATAACGGGGCCGCAATCTGCGCCAGTTTGTCGTGAAGAGAGCCGGTGGTTTCATCGGGGGCGATATCAGTTTTTGACTGGCCGAGGATACAACCTGCGTCCATTTTTTGAGCTAAGGTGATTATGCTGATGCCTGTTTCGGTTTCGCCGTTGATTATCGCCCAGTTTATCGGTGCGGCCCCGCGGTATTTAGGGAGCAAGGAAGCATGGACGTTTACAGCGCTTTTCGGAGGCAGGTTTATCAAGTCATTGCCGACTTTCTGGCCGAACGCAATTACGACAATCAGGTCCGGTTTATAATCGGCTATTTTTTCAATCATCTCGGGGGCGTTTGCGTTGTCGGTTTCGATGAAAGGTATCGAATTACCATTTGCCCACCGCGCCGCCGGTGTTGGGTTTGGTTTTCTGCCCCTTCCGGCCGGGTTCGGGGGCTGGGTTACGACCAATTGCACGCTGTGGTCCGATCCATTCAACGCATTCAGGCATTCAATGCCAAATTCACCGCTGCCGAGATATACTATTCGCATAGCTCTCCTATTATTAATTAGGGATAATGGACGAGGAGCTATCAACGATGGACGAGGGATGAGGGACGAGGGACGACAATAAGTTATCGAACATTACAGAAACTGTCAGCCTTTTGTTCCATCGTAAATAACATTGCAAATATATGCTCATACATCTCATCCAATCTTTCAAATGTCTCCTTGTCGATATATTTACAAGCTAAAGCAAATTCCAACCAAGTTTGCGTTTCTGAGTCTTCTTGTCCTGCATCGGATAATTTATTAATGAAAACGGCTTTATATCTACGTTTACGCCAGCCTTCCGAAAGATTTGTGCAGACAGATCTGGAAGATCTGCGTACCTGGTCGGTTAGGGAATATGTTTCTTCCTTCGGAAAATACTTCGATATCTCGAATATTTCCATGGCAGCGTTAAATGCTAATTTATAAACTTCTAATTCCCTTACACTCCTTATCCTTTTTGTTTTTCGTCCATCGTCCATCGTCATCTCCCCCATCGCTCCCATGTACCACTTGTGCTATTTTCTTTCCTGCTGTTCTGCAAGTTTTTTGAGTTGTCTTCTGTGCGCTATTCTTGCGGTCTGTGTCATACGGTTGACAATTATTATTCCCTCGATATGGTCGTACTCGTGCTGAAGAGCCCGTGCGTAGAGCCCTTCGGCTTCATCACTGAATTCGTTTCCATCAAGGTCAGTGGCGGTAACTTTACATGTTTTGTATCTTCGAATCTTGGTAAACACGCCCGGCACGGACAGACAGCCTTCTTCGTTCGAGACAAGAGTTCCATCGGAGGTAACGGTCGGGTTTATGTAGGCCCTGACGTTTTGTGCTGAGCCGTCGAGCGATATGATAAACAGCCGTAATGATATACCGGCCTGAGGCGCGGCCAGGCCTACGCCTTTGCGTTCAATCATAATTTCGGTCATTTTCTTTACGAGCTGACGGATATTGTCATCGATATTTTCAACCGGTTTGGCCTTTCGGGCTAAAACCTCGTCAGGGTAACGCGTGATTCTACATTTTTCTATATCAATCATTTCCTGTTTTTCTTATTTTGCTGTTGGTTTTATCAGTCGTCGAATTCGTCGCCGACGAAAGTATTTCCGAGATACGATTTTATGACGGTTTCGTTACGAACAATTTCAGACGGATGGCCTGCCCCTATGATCCTGCCGTGGTCAACGATATATGCCTTATCGACCACTTCGAGCGTTCTCTCGACGTTATGGTCTGTAACGAGAATGCTGACGCCGGAAACAACAAGCCGGCGTATCTCATGCTGCAGGTCCTGAACGGCAATAGGATCAACGCCGCTGAAGGGTTCATCCAAAAGAATCAATGAAGGATCTGTTACCATAGCACGGGCGATTTCGAGCTTTCTTCTCTCGCCGCCGGAGAGAAACCTTCCCTGGCTTTTGGCAACCTCTGTCAGGGCGAATCGTTCGATGAGCATATCGGCCTTGCGATTACGCTGGGCTTTCGTGATGGACATGGTTTCGAGAATTGCATAGAGATTGTCCCGGACGCTGAGGCGCTGGAAAATACTTGGTTCCTGCGAAAGATAGCCGATTCCCAGGCGGGCGCGTTTGTACATCGGCAGCTTAGTAATGTTCTGTCCTTCGAAAATAACTGAGCCGCTGTTGGGAGTAACCATACCCATAATCATTCTAAATGACGTAGTTTTTCCGGCCCCGTTTCTGCCCAGAAGCCCGACAATACTGCGCTGCTGGATATCAATTGATATTTCGTTAACAACAGTCCGGCCGGAATATCTTTTCACCAACCCGCAAGTTTCAAGCAGGTTCATATTAACCATTTGTTTCTCTCGTTTTTGCAAAATAATCAAAATTGAGAAATCCGACAATTAACAACCAAATTCCGGATGTCTTTTTAATTTTCCATGCCTTATTTCGTACGCCGGGTATTATAACAGCACCAACGGCCAAAGAGAAAGGTCTTTTTTGAATCTGTCTGGTTCGGGCAATGAAAATCATGTTTTCTTCAAAAGGTAATAAATATTCTGGCATTTTTTGAATATTTTTGCTATTTAAGTGGTTCTCTGTATAGAAAAGTAGATTTTATCCGGCTGCCCCAAGGGGGGAGCCCCTTAAAGGGCGTTTATGTTTGCAGTTGTAAGTGATATACATTCGAATATCGAGGCTTTATCGGTTGTTTTGGCTGACATTGAAAAACGAGGTATAAAGACGATTTATTGTCTGGGTGATGTTGTTGGCTACGGGCCGAATCCGAAGGAATGTCTCGATTTGATTATCGCCAAGACCAAGTGGTGTATCCTCGGCAATCACGATTATGCTGTCTTTTATGAGCCGACCAATTTTAACTACGGGGCGGAGCAGGCGAGCTTCTGGAGCCGGGAAGTTCTGGAAACGGAGGAGGAAAAACAGCCCCGCGACAAGCGCTGGAGCTTTTTGGGTGAGCTGCCGATGCGCCGTACGCTCAAAAGCAAATTGGGAACAAAGGCGGCGACAATAGATTTTGTTCACGCATCGCCGAGAAGGCCGATTAACGAATATATCTTTCCCGACGATGTATATACCAATCCGATGAAGGTACGGCTGTTGTTCGAGAGGGTCAAACACATTTGCTTCGTGGGTCATACTCATATGCCCGGTGTGTTTCTCGATGAGCCTGACTTCTATCTGCCGGCTGAGCTTGGCAATGTCTATCCGATTCTCGAAGATGAAAAGGCGATTATCAATATCGGCTCGGTCGGGCAGCCCAGGGACAAAGACAACCGTGCCAGCTATGCGTATGCGGACAACAACGAGGTGCATTTTGTCCGGCTCGAATATGACTATAAGAGCACGATGAAAAAGATATTAGCAATCGACCGGTTGGACAACTTCCATGCAGAGCGGCTGCAGAATGGAAGATAAGGTTAATTGACTATTGAAAAATTGGCTGCAAAAACAGAATTAAAATAAGAGATATGAAATGCGATATTTAACTTTGGTCGTTATTGGTTTTGTTGTTTTGTGCGGATGGATGGTTCTGGAGTCCGGGTTTTTCGAACGCCCGGGAGTAAATTCAGGAACCTGCATCTTACTGCAAAGCACTACAGGTAATGAGAACGGCGTAGCGGCGAATGCACCTTCCGAAGAACCTCCTCGTATAGCAGCGGACAATTCCGTTACTTTCGGAGCTGATAGTGCTCCGGCGAGCACCGTTATACTCGGAGCAACGGACCCCAAAACCGAAAATGCCAATACGGGTTTTAAGTACCAGCTGGAATTAAGCTCAAAGGGGGCGGCTATCAGGAAAGTGACCTTCAGTAACGGCCCTGATATGCAAGGCAAGGCTACCGGATTCGACGACCGTAATTATAAGAATCCCCAGCCATTAGAAATTCTTTCCCCCATTTATCAGGCCGACGGCAGTGAGATTCTGTCGATGGCAAATGCGGGTTTTCAAAATGATGCTCTTGTTCAGCAGAAACTTGCGTTACCTCTGCAAAAATTGAACTGGAAGAGCTTGGGCGCAGAAAAAGCGGGTGATGGTTCGCAGCAAACGGCCCGCTTTGAAGCGACAATAAAAATCCAGGATACGAATGAGCAGGTTTTGAAACTTACTAAAACCTATAAAATCATCCGGGGCAGCTATCTTCTGGAATGCAATATAACCGTCGAGAATCTCAGCGATACGCAGCAGAAAGTCCGCTTCGATTTATCAGGGCCGGGCGGACTTGGCAGAGAGGGAATCCGGACGGATATGAGAAAGGTCGTGGCTTGTTTTAGAAATTCTCAGGGACAAATTGTCAGTGCAAGACAAGATAAGAAAGCGATCATAAAGGCAAAGAATAACCTCGACAAGGCAAAGAGTAACTACGCTATAGCTAAAAACAACGGCATGGCAAAGGAAGACATCGACAAGGCAAAAATAGACCTCGACGAGGCAATCCTCAAAAGAAAGTTGACACAACCAGGGGCGAACTTTCTGTGGGCGGCTTCGGTTAGTAAATACTTCGCGGCAATAGTAGTTCCGCTCCCCGATGAAGGTAAGGACTACTGCGACTGGGTAACGGACAAAACGGGGCAACTTTACAATCCCGATGGAGACCGCAGGGCCGACAGCGGCGATGAAGAGATGTGGCTGGATTTAAAAATTGCGCCAAGTACCTTAGCCGCGATGGGTCAGGCAGACAGTTCAAAAACATATAACTTCCAGTTATACATCGGGCCCAAGGATAAAAGTCTTTTCGATAAGAACGAGGAATATCGAAAGCTTGGTTTTGTTCAGACGGTAGATTTTATGGGCTGCTGCTGCCCGGCCAGCATTATCAAGCCACTGGCGTTCGGAATACTGGCTTTGATGAAATGGATGTACGGCTTTATCGGCAATTACGGGGTGGTTATTATTATATTAGTTTTCCTGATGCGACTGGCCATGCATCCGATTACCAAGAAGAGCCAGATATCGATGAGCAAGATGAGCAAGCTGGCGCCGATGTCCGAGGAGATAAAGAAAAAATACGCCAACAACAAGGCCGAGATGAACAAACAGATGATGGCTCTTTACCGAGAGCAGGGCGCTTCCCCGATTATGGGCTTTCTGCCGATGATGGTTCAGATGCCAATCTGGATTGCATTATGGAGTGCGGTGTATGCCAGTATCGACCTTCGCGGGGCGGCATTTTTACCGTTCTGGATTACTGACCTTTCGATGCCGGACGCTCTTTATAGATTTCATACGGCAATAGTGTTGCCTTTGTTAGGCTGGAAGATAGAATCGTTTAACTTGCTGCCGATTATGATGGGAGTTGCTTTCTTTCTGCAGCAAAAGCTCATGCCGTCCCAGGCGTCGGCGGCATCCAATCCGCAGGTGGCCCAGCAGCAAAAAATGATGATGTTTATGATGCCGCTGATGTTTCCATTAATGTTATACAAGGCGCCGTCGGGGGTGAATCTTTATATTATGTCCAGCACTTTTGCCGGAGTTTTCGAGCAATACGTTATTCGCAAGCACATCCGGGAAAAGGAAGAAGCCGAATCGCAGGGTCGGGTTGCGGTAACGAGCAAGACCGGCGGGAAGGTCAAAAAGAAAAAGCCCAAGCCGTTTTACAAAAATATGTAATGCAAACCGATTGGCTTTAATCGTCATTCTGAGCAGAATGCAGTGGAGCGAAGAATCTCTAAATATTTTCAGAATCCAGATTCTTCACTGCGTTCAGAATGACAGTTCTTTAGATATTTTGCTATGTATGAGGCGGGCCGCCGGATGTATGAACTGAGAGATACAATCGTAGCTGTCAGCAGTCCGAGCTGCGACAAAAGAGTAATCATTCGCATAACGGGTCCGGATACCGTCGAGACCTGCAGACAGATTTTCATTTCACCGATTACCAAAAACAAATCCGGGATTGTGTGCGGCAGTATATCAGTTGCTGATGAGCTAAGCATTGATGCGCTACTGTATTTATTTTTTGCTCCGCATTCCTATACCGGCGAAGATATAGCCGAGATTCATATCGAGACCAATGCGGTAGTTACTGAGGTGCTACTTGATAGTTTATTAGGCAGAGGGCTTCGAATGGCGGGTCCGGGGGAATTCACGGCGCGGGCGTATCTGAACGGCAAAATCGACCTTGCTCAGGCCGAGGCGGTGAACGAAATCATCGTAAGCTCGAACGCATTTCAATTAGACGCGGCCGAGAAACTTCTGAGCGGACGGCTATCGGAAACTACGGCAAAGGTGCGCTCGGCGATAGTTGATTGTCTGAGTTTAATCGAGGCGGAGCTGGATTTCAGCGCCGAAGATATCGAGCCGGAATCGGGCGCAGAAGTAATTGAAAGGCTTCTCGGAGTGAAGGGGCAACTCAAAGAACTGCTCAGCGGGAGCATCAGGTATGAGACGCTGATTGATTTGCCGGCGGTTGGAATTGCCGGCGCTCCGAACGCTGGAAAGAGCAGCCTGCTTAATAAACTATTAGGCAAAGAAAGGAGCATCGTCTCGCACAGGCGCAAGACCACCAGAGATGTGCTGAGCGCTGCGTATTCGTTGGCGCATTGCAGGTGCGTTTTGTTCGATTGTGCGGGTTTGATGATACGGCCGGAAGATGTCCTTGATGAACTGGCACAACAGGCGGCTGTTGAGGCGCTGCGAAACAGCGCTTTAGTCGTATTCTGTATCGATATATCAAAAGCCGACTTCTCTGAGGACATTTCAATATTCAGAATGCTGAAAACAAAAGACAGAGCTTCTGAACTCTGTTCTCCGCTGGCTGCGATGATAGCGGTCGCGACCAAATGTGATTTGGTATCCGAAGTGGTGTTATCAAGCCGCCTTGCGGAACTGAATGAATTGTTCGGCGGTGAGCTTTTGGCAATTTCCAGCGAAACCGGCGCGGGCTTAGAGGTTTTGAGAGAGACAATTGACGGAAAAATTCTCGAGCTGAAAAATGGTTTTGCAGCTTCTAAAACAGCCGAGACTCCATTTTCCGAAAGTGTTGAAAGCTCTGTTGCGCTTACGGCGCGGCACAAACAGGCGGTTACCGAGGCGATTGAGAACGTCGGCGAATCGATTGTAGAGTTGAAGGCGGGCAATGATGAGATAGCCGCTATGATGCTTCGAGGGGCTTATCAGGCTGTTTCAGGTATCGAATCGGCCTCAGGGGGGAACATCGACGAGCAGATATTGGAGCAGATATTCAGTCGATTCTGTATAGGCAAATAAGCCGAAGCGAGACATCATCAAATTGCCTCGCTTCGGCTTTCCACGATTGCCATTTTGATGTGCGGCAACCTACTTGTTAAGGAGTTTATTTTTTTCAGCGGAGTTTTGCGTTATTTATCTTTCGCTTCGAATTCCGCATCGATTACGTCTTCGGCCGGTTTTCTTTTAGGTTCATCTCCGGCTGGCGGAGGAGGCGGCGCCTGATCTGTCGGGCCGGGTTGGCCGGGTTGAGGCTGAGGCCCTGAGGCGGCCTGCTTTTTCGCGGCCTCTTCGTAAAGCACTTTGCCCAGTTCCTGGCCGGCGGTGCCGAGGTTTTCAATTGTTTTCTTTATCGCATCGGCGTCTTCACCTTTTACGGCCTCTTTGAGATTGTTCACGGCGTTCTCGATGTTGCTTCGGACATCGGCGGAGACCTTGTCACCATGTTCTTTGAGGGTTTTTTCCGTCGAATAAATCAACTGGTCGGCCTGGTTTTTCAGGTCAACAACCTCTCTTTTCTTTTTATCTTCCTCGGCGTGTGCCTCTGCATCCTTTGCCATCTTCTCGACTTCATCTTCACTAAGGCCCGAGCTGGATTTAATCTCGATGGACTGCTGTTTGCCGGTGCCGAGGTCCTTGGCGGAGACGTTCAGGATACCGTTTGCGTCAATATCAAATGCGACTTCGATCTGCGGGATGCCGCGAGGCGCTGGCGGAAGATCGGCAAGCTGAAATCTTCCGAGCGTGCGGTTGTCCCGTGCAAATTCCCTCTCGCCCTGGAGAATGTGGATGTCAACGGTGGTCTGGCTGTCTGCGGCGGTTGAGAAAATCTCCTTCTTGCTGGTCGGAATCGTGGTGTTTCGTTCAATCAATCTTGTCAAAACACCGCCGAGGGTTTCTACACCCAGCGAAAGCGGGGTTACATCCAAAAGCAGTATGTCCTTTACGCCCGCGTCACCAGCCAGGACGGCTCCCTGAACGGCGGCGCCAACGGCGACGACCTCGTCGGGATTGATGCTCTTGTTCGGCTCTTTGGCGAATATGTCCTTTACGATTTCCTGGACTTTCGGGATTCTCGTCGAACCGCCGACGAGTAATGTTTCGGCGATATCGACGGGGTTTAGTTTTGCGTCCGAGAGAGCCTTGCGGCACGGGCTTTTGAGCCGCTCGAAGATAGGTTCTACGAGTGACTCAAATTTGCTTCTGCTTATTGTAACCTGCAGGTGTTTTGGCCCTTTGGCATCAGCGGTTATGAAAGGCAGGTTAACGGTGCTTTCGAGCTGAGTGCTCAATTCGCATTTTGCCTTTTCAGCGGCTTCTTTGAGGCGCTGGTGAGCCATCGGGTCGTCACGCAGGTCGATTCCCTCTGTCTTTTTGAATTCGTCGGCGAGGTAGTTTATGAGGACTGCGTCCAAATCGTCACCACCGAGATGCGTATCGCCGTTGGTGCTGAGTACCTCGAAGACGTTATCGCCGATATCGAGGATAGAGATATCGAACGTACCACCGCCGAAGTCGAAGATGGCGACCTTTTCGTTCTTTTTTCTTTCAAGCCCGTAGGCAAGTGCCGCGGCGGTCGGTTCGTTTATTATGCGCTCGACCTCGAGGCCGGCGATTTTACCTGCGTCTTTTGTGGCCTGTCGCTGCGCGTCGTTGAAGTAGGCCGGGACGGTAATGACGGCACTGGTAACCGGTTCGCCAAGATAATCCTCGGCGGTCTTTTTCAGGTCCTGCAGAATCATAGCCGAGATTTCGGGCGGGGTGTATTCCTTGCCTCGTATATCGACTTTAACCAGCTCGTCCGAGGCGCCGGTTATCTTATAAGGGACGGTTTTTTCTTCCGATGAGACTTCATTATGGCGGCGGCCCATAAAACGCTTGATTGAAAAGACGGTGTTTTCGGGGTTTGTTACCTGCTGGTGGCGTGCAATCTGGCCGACAAGCCTTTCGCCTTTATCGGTGAAACCGACCACGGAAGAGGTAAGCCGGGAGCCTGAAGAGTTAATCAGTACCTTCGGCGACGAGCCTTCCATAACGGCCACTACCGAGTTTGTTGTTCCTAAATCTATTCCGATTATTTTAGACATAGCTATATTCCTTTCGCAAAAAATTCATCTTGTTAGACTTAAATATGCAAAAGACGTGCCAGTTGGTAGATTATGTCGGCTTAAACTGTTTAACATGTTTGCATATATGAAGTTATATTTTTCTAAGGTGTTGTTTTGGTTAATTGAGGATGTCAATTTTTGTGCCATTTTGGCAGATTGGGCCTGCAAAGGCTTAGCCCTAAGAGCGGTTTCGACATTGGGTTTGTTTCCTTCGACAGGCTCAGGACTTGCGCTTCGCTCCAGTTGGCTTTGTTTTGGGTTTGAATTGGCTTTAATTGGGTTAAATTGGCTT
>CAZIAN010000065.1:0-9190 GCA_964537355.1 uncultured Pirellulales bacterium
AAACTGCAAAAGGCCCAGGACTGCAAAGAGAAATATATATACTTAGCTTTTGCGTATCGCCGGACAGGTGAATTCGAGGCGGCCATTGAAAACCTTCAAAAAAGCCTCGAATATGACGCCGACAAAATGAATATAAGCATGGAAAAAACGGCCACATATCGTCATGCAGGGGATTTCGCGGCGGCGGCTAAGGAACTCAAAAGCTGCAAAAATTTCGAGAATGTGAGTGCCGAATACCATTACCAGTTCGGCCGTCTTGAGGAAGCACAGGGGCTGTATGGAGAGGCAATAGACAATTATAAAAAGGCTGTGGAGCTTTCTCCAGAGCATCAAAGAGCCCTTTTTCATCTGGCTTTTCGGTGTGATTTATCGGGTGATGAAAAAGCGGCCATCGAATATTACAGGCAAATCGCATCAAGCTCTCCGGTCCATGTGAACGCCCTGCTGAATTTAGCCGTGCTTTACGAAGATGACGGCAAGTATGAGAAAGCGGCGAAATGCGTCGATATGGTACTTGAGATTCATCCGAATCATAAAAGGGCAATCCTGTTCCATAAAGACATCGAAAGCTCTAAAACGATGTTTTATGACGAGGAAAAAGAACAGAAAAAGACCCGCAAAAGCCAGATTCTCGAAACTCCAATTTCCGATTTCGAACTTTCGGTGCGGAGCAGAAACTGCCTGAAAAAGATGAAAATCGAGACGCTCGGCGACCTTCTTAACATCAGTGAAGTGGAGCTTTTATCTTATAAGAACTTCGGTGAAACGTCTCTGAGGGAAATCAAAACCATCCTGGAACCGAAAAACCTGAGTCTCGGGATGTCTCTTGAGGAAAAGCAGCTTCCCTTGTCAGAAATGCCCGATCAAACTGTTATCGCAGATGAGGATGAAGGCTTAAGGAATAAACCTGTTGATGACCTCCAATTGTCGGTGCGTGCTCGAAAGTGCATTCAAAAGCTCAACCTTCGCTCAATCGGTGAATTGACACATAAAACGGAGGCAGAGCTTCTGGGCTGTAAAAACTTCGGCGTAACAAGCCTGAATGAAATCAAAAAAGCGCTTGGAAGCCTCGGATTATCACTGCGAAGTCTGGATTAATTGAGAATTGAGAATTTAGAATTGGGAATCAGGAAACGGAAATTGAGAATTCTACATTCTAAATTCTATATTCTAAATTCCAACAAACGTTATTTTCGATTATCGAATGGCATAATAGCAACGATTCTGCTTTTGCTGGTAATTCTGAGCGGCTGTAAGAAACGGCATGTGCCGACACCAATACCCCAGATGGATGTTGATCCACAGTATTGGGTGAGGGTGTTGCTGCTTGATGATATCGAAACCTGCACGCTGAAAATCGAATCGTCATTCAGCATTACCGACGACCCAAACCTTGAAACACAACTGTCAACTGCCCACTTTGACCAAATCGACTCACCTATCGACATCCAATTGGTTAACGGCCAAATCACAATCGGCGGCCGGTCCTTTATGAATAACGAGGTAATTATTTATCCGGATGAGCCGTATATTTTCAATTTGGACGGTCAATATTATCGAGGCAAATTAAAGCTGCTAATCAATCCGGAAAGCGGTTCTTTTGACGTGATTAATATGGTTCCTCCTGAGGTTTATCTAGCTGGCGTCGTAGGAGCCGAGATGCCCGATTACTGGGAGCCGGAGGCCCTCAAGGCCCAGGCAATCGCGGCAAGAACTTATTGTTTATATATTAAGAAACGCTTCGGTAAAAATCGGGAATGGGACATGAGAAAAACAGCGGCACATCAGGTTTATCGCGGTATCCGCGCAGAGTCCGCCCAGATTTGGAACAGCGTCAATCAAACAAAAGGCCAGGTGCTGGTTTGTAAACAAACCGATGGCGGTGAAGATATATTTCCAACTTACTACAGCTCAATCTGCGGCGGTCATACTGAAAACAGCATAAATGTATTCGGCGATTCTTTTGAGCCGCTAATTGGGGTGCCCTGTTCCTATTGTAAGAAAGTGGCCAAGCCGAAATTTTTCTTCTGGCCCATGATTCAATTCAATAACGCTTATGTTGTAAGCAGGCTATTACAAAGGTATCCGAATCTCAAGCAGCTCGGGAAAATCACAAATATCGAATCGGTATCGCCGAGTAATTATGAAGATTTTTCCCGCTTGACTAAAATCAAGCTGATCGGGGCAAACGGTAAAAGTGATTCTTTAAGAGCTGAGGACTTTCGTCTGGCAATCGACCCAACGGGACGAAAATTAAAAAGCACAATCTGCGAAATGGTAAAACAAGGTGACAAATGGGAATTTTCATCCGGCAGAGGCTGGGGTCACGGCGTCGGAATGTGCCAATGCGGCGCCCAGGGAATGGCAAGAAAAGGCAAAAAAGCAACGAAGATACTTTCATATTATTATCCGAACTCCAAAATAATCACTATTTATTGATATGTCTAACTTCCAGGTTCTCCATACAGATTCCAGCTCGTCAGCCCGGCTTGGTTTATTAACAACTGCGCATGGAACAGTCGAAACACCTGTTTTTATGCCTGTGGGAACCGCGGGGGCAGTAAAAGGAACCACGCCGCGACAACTCAAAGAAACCGGCTCGGAGATTATCCTGGCCAATACTTACCATTTGCTGCTGAGACCCGGCATCGAGACAATCGAAAAACTCGGCGGACTGCATAAATTCATGGCCTGGGAAGGTCCGATACTTACCGACAGCGGGGGTTACCAGGTTTTTTCTCTAAGCTCACTGACCAAAATCGATGATGACGGCGTTGAATTCGCCAGCCATATAGATGGAGCAAAAATATATCTGAACGCCGAAATTGCTACAGATATTCAAAACAGGCTTGGTGTCGATATAATAATGTGCTTCGACGAATGCACTAAATTTCCCATCGAGACGCCACGGCTGAAAAAAGCGGTTGACAGAAGTATCCTTTGGGCAAATCGTTCTAAAGAGGCACATAACAACTCCAACCAGTTGCTTTTTGGGATTGTCCAGGGCGGAATAGATATGGATTTGCGAACTTATTGCGCATCAGAGCTTGTCAAAACAGACTTTGACGGGTATGCTATCGGGGGTTTAAGTGTGGGTGAAGGACATGAGAATATGATAAAAACGGTTAGTCATACGGCTGGGCTTCTACCTGAAGACAAACCCCATTACCTTATGGGAGTTGGGACACCAGCGGATATCATCGCCGCGGTCAAGGCCGGTGTTGATATGTTCGATTGCGTTCTTCCGACCCGAAACGGCCGGAACGCCTATGCTTTTACTGAAAACGGCCCTTTGCGGCTGAGAAATAATGTACATATACAAGATGCCAGACCGATTGAGGCCGATTGCGACTGTTACTGCTGCAGAAACTTCAGCCGGGCAAGCCTGAGACATTTTTTCAATTCCGGAGAAATGTTAGGCCCGATCTTAGTATCGCTGCATAATATAACATTTTATCAAAGGTTAATGAGCCGGATAAGGCAGGCCATAAAAAGAAGCAATTTTGACGACTTAGCAAAAAGATTTGATTATTAATAAAAAAACGTTAGTATTTGCTATTTGGCCTGCGGGTTACCGCACAGTTATCACAATACGAAATGTGATATACGAAATTATGAAGGGAAAATACAAATGAGCACAGTATGGATATTGGCACAAAACGAGGCGCCTTCTTCTATTACGGCAGAACCGGTGTCTGGAGAGGATACTTCTTCAACAACGACGGTGTCATCCGATCCCAACGCTACCGGAGTAACTCCCGGGGGCAGAGGGACTTTTGGGACTTATAATCTGATTTTTCTTGGTGTGATGTTCGTCTTGATGTACATGCTTCTTTTTAGAGGGCCTCGAAAGAAACAGCAGGAGCACAAAAAAATGGTCCAGACCCTGTCTAAAAACGACAAAGTCAGAACAATCGGGGGCATTATCGGAACTGTTGTCGATATCAAGGACGATGAGATTACGCTGAAAGTCGATGAGTCGAATAATACGAAAATAAAAGTTCTGCCTTCAGCAATCGGCAGAAATGTGACGAAAGAATAATCGTAAATCAGTGAATGCACAGATGTATTGACTCATTTGAGCATATATGCATTAATAACGCAGTAAGAGGAAGTTATGAATAAGAATCTAACGCCGAAAATAGTTTTCATTATTGTTTTAGTAGCAGTTGCAGTCTGGACTTTATATCCACCAAACAAGACCCTAATGCCCGGAATAGATCTTGCAGGCGGGACGAGTCTTATTTATGAAATTGACACCCACGGTCTTGAAGGAATGGAAAAAAAAGAGTTGGCACAGCGAATGATAACCGTTCTGCGAAGGCGAATCGACCCGGCCAACATCCAAAACCTTATCTGGCGACCACAGGGCAACTCCCGCTTCGAAATACAAATGCCCTTAGCAAGCGCAGAAGCCCGCACGAAACGTCTGAATTTCGAAAAAGCACAACATGATCTATTGGCCAAAAACGTAAGCCGTTCCAAGATCATGCGGTCACTTGATTTGCCGGCAAATGAACGCCCTGAGCTTTTCAAGGATTTTTCACAAGGCGATCCAAACAGAATAACGATTCTTGAGAACCTTGCCAAAGTTTACGACGAACGCAAGGAGCTGCAAAATAAACGGGATGAACTCGATGTTAACAAAGCGAACGCAGAAGACAAGATATCATCGGCCGGACTTAACCTCGACCAGATAAAGCTAAAAAGGAGCAGTTGGACCAAATTAAATGGGCAGGCTCTGCAGGATGCCCTAAAAGCATTACCAGATGCCAATGATAATCTTGACCTATTGACCGGGTATGTTAAAACCTTTGACGAATGGTCCAAAGTCGTTAATCAATTGACAGACCCAAACAAAAACACCGAATACAAAGATGCAATAAGGGCCATTGACCAGTTAAATCTCAGTGAGGACCAGTTAAATATCTGCCTTGAAAAGCCCGCCAAGTCATCGAAACGCAAAGCGGAGTACGATAAGCTCATAACCAATTTTCCCGACAGAGTAAGAGAAATTGATAAAACAATCGCGGCATTTGACGAATACCGGCCTTTCAGAGGCAGACTCGACGACCCGAAGGACCTTCAGCGAATGCTCAAGGGGGCCGGAATATTAGAGTTTAGAATACTTCCAACACAGGGGCATCCTGAGGCAGATATGGATCAGATGACCAGCTATGTTGAAAGACTCAAAGAAAAAGGACCTAAATACGCATCAGACAACAACTATATATGGTGTGAGATAGAAAATATCGACGAATGGAGATCAGTCGATGCAGAGAAACGACCTTCAATTACCGCACAATTCGGTGATAAATATTATGTTCTGGCAAGCAATAAGCCAAATGAGACACTGCTGCACAATCCCAGCGGAAAACAATGGAAACTGGAAAAGTCCAATCCCACAAGCGACCGTATGGGTCGAAGAGCTATTGGCTTTCTATTAGACGAAAAAGGAGGAATATTATTCTCTAACGTTACCAGCAAGAACATCGGCAAGCCCCTCTGTATTCTTCTCGACGGCATTGCGATATCGGCACCAAATATCGAAACGAGGATACGCAGACAGGGTGTAATAACAGGCAGTTTCACTCAAACACAAGTCGAGGACATGGTTAATAAACTTAACGCCGGCTCCCTGCCGGCCAGGTTGATAGAGCAGCCAATTTCTGTAAACACCATCGGCCCATCCATAGGCGCCGACAATCGCGACCAGGGCATCAAAGCGGGCCTTATCGGTCTTGTAGCAGTCATTGCATGTATGGCAATTTATTACTGCCTGGCCGGCTCTATCGCAGACGTGGCATTGCTTATGAACATGCTCTTTGTGCTGGCAATCATGGCGGGGGTACGAGCAACTTTCACATTACCCGGAATCGCCGGTATCATACTTACAATTGGTATGAGTGTTGACGCCAACGTGCTGGTTTTCGAAAGAATACGCGAAGAGCAACTGAAAGGCTCGTCTTTGAGAATCGCCGTAACGAACGGCTACCAAAGAGCTTTCAGAACTATTTTCGATGCAAACCTGACTACATTCATAACGGCGGCGATTCTTTACTGGCGCGCGTCGGAGGAAGTCAAAGGTTTTGCGATTGTGCTTATGCTCGGTATCGCATCGAGTATGTTCACGGCCTTGTTCGTAACCCGTGTACTTTTTGATTTGCTCTTATCCAAGCGAATGATCAAAGACCATTTATTAATGCTGCGCCTTATACACAAACCGAACATAAACTGGATGCGATTAAGGCCTGTTTTCTTCAGTATCTCAATTGCGCTGATAGCAATAGGATTAGCCGTATTCCTGACAAGAGATGACGTTAAGGACAATAAATACGATATTGAGTTCACCGGCGGGACAAGTGTCCAGATAAATTTAAAGAAACCTCTGAGCCGGCAGGAGGTAGTTGACAGAATCAGCAAAGCAGGAACCGACATGAATAACTCGGCCCTGGCATCGGCAAACATTTACAGCATCGGGAAATCAGAAAAGCAATATGAAATAAACACAACAGAAACAAACAAAATGACGGTTACAATGAGCCTGACGCAGGCCAAGCAGAAAACAGAAGCCGAGCTGATCGATGCAATCGAAAAATCCCAAGCCAAATTCGGCGGCGAGCTGAACAATCTGTTTGTAACCAAGAACGCCTCCGACCCGTCACAAATTGTAGTAACAACGAGCCAGATGAACCAATCGCTGGTAAAAGACGTACTTTCGGCAGCTTTTCCCGAAGCGAATATATCAGAGCCTAAGGTCGATGAGGTCGTTAATAAAGCAATATTGACCGCTTTCACAGAGGAGCTGGAAATTCAGCAAAATCTTCAACCCAAAATCACCTCAACGGAAAAAATAACCGAAGAGCAGATAGCCTCTTACCCTGAAATTGCTGACTTTGTGGGCGGAGTCAAGATTGAATGTGAAATTGAAAAAGCCACCTCTTTAGGGGACATCAAGCAAAGATTAAACGCTTTGCAATTCAAGCCCGACACTCAAAACCTTAATCGTTATCCTTATGAAATACTCGGAGCGAATCTCACATCAACCGATCCCAACGAAGTCGTAAATTCTTTTGTTTACGTAAGCGCTGATGAGGAAGCGGGATTTCGTGCACTAAGCGCGGATGAATGGACCCGTTTCGTTGAAAACGAAACAGTGAAAGTTTTAGCCGCAGCCAAACTTGAAACATCACTACCACGAGTAAGACAGTTCGACCCTTCGGTAGGAAAAGAGCAAAAACAACAGGCTTTGATTGCCATAATCCTGTCGTTATTTGCAATCATTACTTATGTATGGATCAGATTCGGAAACGTTCGATACGGCATCGCCGCTATTATGGCATTAGTCCACGATGTTTGCATCACACTCGGTGCTGTTGCCGCATGCACTTATCTGGCATCAACAACAATCGGCGAAGCACTTTTAGTCGGAGACTTCAAAATCAACCTGGCGATGATAGCCGCATTCCTGACACTTATAGGGTACTCGCTAAACGATACGATTGTCATCTTCGACCGTATCCGAGAAAACCGCGGCAAGGCCCGCGCCCTCAACGCAGATGTAATAACCAACAGCATCAACCAGACTATTTCCAGGACTATTTTGACATCTTTCACAACGTTTATAGTTGTGCTGATAATGTACATCTTCGGGGGACCCGGCCTAAGGGGATTTAACTTTGCAATAGGCTTCGGTATTATCGTAGGTACATATTCGTCGATTGCCATAGCCGCGCCAATATTGCTGCTTGGTACAAAAAAAGCTAAAGAAAAAGGCAAATAAGAATTAAAATAAATATTTTACGGTACAGTTTTTCCTATACGTTCTTAAATGCAAAAAGATTTGAAAATAGGAATGATTCTAGGGTTGGTACTTGTAACAGTTACTATGCTCTGGTTTTTTGCCGGCTCAAACCTAAATCCGAAAGCGAGAATTCTGAACTTGCGCAGCAATCGTGAGACAGCTCCCCCGCCGGAAACATTCGGTCCGACAAAAAGTTCAGAGCCAGATACAGTCAGAGAAGAAAATAACCAACTATCAGCAACCGATAATCACTCACAAGAGCCGGAATGGAAAAAATACCGACAAGCCGAAAAGATAAAAACCGAGAGATTCCATATCATAAGTGAGGGAGAGACTCTTTCTGAGATTTCACGTAAATATTACGACTCCGCAAGAAAATGGCAAAAGATTCTCGATGCCAACAGAGATGTAATAAAGGACGTAAGCAAACTCAAGCCAGGCACAAAAATAATCATCCCCGAATAAACTCAAGAACTAAAAGGAAAAAAACGGTATGTGTTCCGTGCTTTGTGACATAGCGGCTTGTTTTATAGGTTCCAACCGAGTGTAATCACAAGGATTTAGCCGCTTCTTTATCGACCAGCCAGGTAACCTTATCAAGAATGGGCCAAAGGGCATGGATAGGATACTGCACCTCATCCGGCCCGCTGGTCAAAACCTCTTTCAGAATGTCGGCTTTTTCCCGACCGGATACCAGCACAATCAAATGAGATGCGGCACGTAAAACCGGATGTGTCAGAGTTATCCTGTCGAGATCTTCATCCATAACATATACGACAGTCGCCAAATCTTCCGTATCGAAAAGCGCATAGGAATTCGGGAACAGCGAGCCGGTATGCCCATCTGCACCCATTCCAAGTATAACCAAATCAAACTCTGGTACATGGTTTTCTTCGAGTCCGAAAACCTCTCGAATAGTTTTTTCGTAGCAGGAGGCCGCGGCCTTGAAATCTTCATACTCGGTGGGAATACGATGAATGTTCTCCTTAGGGATGGCAACTTTGTTCAGAAAAGTATCTGCGGCCAGCTTATAATTACTCCATTCGGAATCCGGCTCAACGTATCGCTCGTCAACCCAGAACAACTGTATCTTATCCCATGGAAGAGAATTTGCCTGGGGCATCTCGGCGAGCAGTTCAAAAAAACGTTGGGGGGTATGGCCCCCCGATATAGCCACATAAAAAGCTTCCTTTGCATTTATCGCTTTTTGCGCCCCGTCAACGAAAAGCTCAATGCTTCTTTGCGCAAGAGTCTCCGGGTCGGAAGCAATTTCGATGTTCGGTTTATATTTTGCAGTAGTCTCCATAATTCACACCGCCTTTATCCCCTGTTTTGGCGGGGGTGCCATGTCCCCGGGAGCGGGGTCATACAAAATCCATTTGTAAT
>CAZIAN010000065.1:9290-15624 GCA_964537355.1 uncultured Pirellulales bacterium
AGGAATTGTGCCTGAAGGCTTTTTTCCGCTATCATCGGAAGCAAACCGCAAAAGGTCGTCAGAGTTGTCAACATAATCGGCCGGAATCTTCGAGTGGCACAGTCGTGAAGCACCTGAGAAAGCGCAATGCCGCTTCTGCGTTCACGGTTAATAAGGTCAATCATAATAAGTGAATCATTAACGACGACGCCAGAGAGTGCCACAATTCCAAACATTGAAAGTATGCTGAGGTTAAAACCCATGACTAAATGACCTAAGGTCGCTCCGACGATACCAAACGGAATTGCAGACATCACTATAACCGGCTGGGCATAACTTCTGAACTGGATGGCCAGAAGACCATAGATCGCAAGCAGGGCTATTATGAAATTTGCTTTTAAGCTTCCGAGTGATTCATTTCGTTCACGCTGCTCGCCGGCAAAACGAAACTGCAGCCCCGGCATCTGACGCATCATATCCGGAAGCACTTTGCTATACAAATCTTTATTGATTTCGCCTGCATTTGCAACCGCTTCATCGACATCGGCGGAAACACTTACGACGCGTCTGCGATCAACCCGGCTGATTGTTGCATAACCTCGCCCGTAGTCAATTTCGGCAACGGCCTTAAATGGAATTTCGGTTCCGCTCGGTAATCGAATTCTCATATTGTCCACATCCGCGAGGCTCTTACGCTCGGCTTCCGGATATCGAACCATAACACGAATATCGTCACGCCCTCGCTGGATACGCTGAACTTCATCACCATAAAAGCCCTGGCGGACCTGTCTGGCCAAATCCGAGAGAGTAAGACCAAGTGTACGGCCGGTATCCTTAAGGGTAAGTTTCAGCTCGGCCTTTCCCGGCTCAAAACTATCTGCGATATCACTCACACCGGAATATTGTCGCAGAATCGATTTCAACTTTTCGGATGCCTCCAACAACTTATCGAAGTTCTGATGAGAAAGTTCAATGTTTATCGCATCGCCGGCACTCATAATCTCAGACATAAACGTAAGGGAAGAAACACCTGGTATTTCTCCGACAATTTCCCGCCAGCGGTTTTTCATCTCTCTGCTGGAAGCATAGCGCTGCTCTGCGCTGAGCAACTCGACATTGACCTCTGCCAGGTTAGATGCCGTGGTGGAAGTTAAATCGCTGTGGCCCGGCCCCCCGCGAGCAGCGGCCGGATGAGTACCTACCGTGGTTGATATGTGCTTCATCAGAGACGGCTTGCCTTCGACGTTAAACTCATTTATAGCCTGCAAAGCGGCCTTCTCAACCGCCTCAATAACCTCTGTTGTCTGCTCGACAGGTGTACCCTGCGGCATTGTTAAAGTTGCAATCATATTGTCTGCTTCCACCGAATCAAAGAATACAAACTTTATATATCCGCTGAAGATGAAACTAACGGTTATTAAAAAAATTGCAATTCCGACAGACAAGGTGGCATATCGCCATTTAACCGCCTTTTTAACAAATGCGGCGAAAGGCCCGTTTACAAACCACTTCAGTCCTTTGCCCGTCCAGTAATTAATTCTATCGGTGAAACGTACAATGAAGCTTTTCTTGGAGAACCTGGACGAGGACAAATGAGCCGGAAGAATCAGCAGAGCTTCTACAAGAGAAACCGAAAGAACGCTTATCACTACTATGGGCAGCACTCTCAGGAATTTACCCATAATGCCCGCGGTATAAGCCAAGGGCAAAAATGCAAACATCGTCGTTAAAACAGCCAATACAACCGGCATGCACATTTCTTTTACACCTTTTATGGCCGCTTCGGTACGTTCCATTCCCGCCTGCCGGTACGAAAAAATATTTTCACCGACTACAATTGCATCATCGACTACAAGGCCAAGTGACATAATGAATGCGAAAAGGCTCATCATGTTAATCGAAACATCAAAGTGCGGTAGAAAGTAAAAGGCACCCAAAAAAGATATCGGTATGCCCATAGTTGTCCAGAATGCAAGACGTAAATTGAGAAATAACGTCAGGCAAATAAATACAAGAACCAGACCGATAAATGCATTCCTTTTAAGAAGATTCATTCTGGATTTGAGGACTTCCGAGTCATCCTCCCATAATGAAATCGAAATCCCTTTAGGTAAAAAAGCTCTCTTTTCTTCAATGTATCTTTTAACCGTATTAGCTATGTCAAGGGCACCCTGCTCTCCTATCCTCGATACCTGTATAGAAGCGGCCCTTTTGCCGTCGAATCTTGCATGAAGATCAACGTCTTCGAAATCATCTTTAACCGTTGCAATATCGGAAAGTCTTATTTTTGTCCCATCGTTCCTTGTAAAGACTATTATTTTTTCAAATTCGGGGCCGAAATATTTTTGCCCCTTGGTTCTAACGAGAATTTCTCCGCCGGAGGTCTTAACCGAACCTGCCGGAATATCGAGTGACGAATCCCTGACCGCCCTGGTTACTTTCTCAAAGCTCAGGTTATAGCGTCGCAAATTCTCCTCGGAAACTTCAATTGAAATTTCATAAGGCCGGACACCGGATATGCCTACCTGGCTGATATTATCCATAGCTGTCAGGTCGTCACGAATCTGCTCGGCGACTTTTCTCAGTGTTTTCTCCGTAACATCACCATAGACAACAATTGAGATTACTTTATGACGTGTCTTGAGTTCCGTTATTATGGGCTTTTCGGTTTCCAGTGGGAACGTTATAATCGTGTCAATTTCCGCCTTGATATCATCAAGCACCTCTTTCGCGTTTGCATATTCCTCAACCTCAACAAGCGTCGAACCGGCCCCTTCGGCGGCGGTAGAAGTCATACGTTTTATGCCATCGACTCCCGCTATGGCCTCCTCAACTCTCAGACAGACACCCTCTTCAACATCAGCAGGAGAAGCACCGCGATAAGGTACCAGGATGTTTATCATATCGAGGCTTAATTCCGGAAAGACCTCCATCTTGGCTGAAAAAATTGCAAGTAATCCTGCAATGATGATTAAAAACATCAACAAATTTGCAGCCACATGGTTAGAAGCAAACCATCCGAGAAGACCTCTGCGGCTACGGTTCGAGCCTTCACCGAGACGATTTTTTTTAGTTGATTCTTTCATTCACACTGTCCTTATTTTGGGATTCCTGGGATTGTTCCCTGCTAACCTCTGCAAATGCGGTTGAAGTTTCGGATACGGTTTGAATCCTGACTTCCATTTCTTCTATAACCGTATCAAGAGAACTGACAATAATCATATCTCCGTCATCAAGGCCAGAACTCGCGTAGGCAAAATCCTTGTCTGCCCGCACAATATCCAACGTTTGGACATTCAATTGGCCGTCTTTGGCCAGCCACACTTCGTTATTATTGTGCATTGCATCTCGGGGCACTGCGATTGCGTTCTTAAGAATATTACCCTCGATTGAAACTTCGACAAACATACCGGGTAAAAGCGGAGGTGTGGAATTCGAATCCTTAAACGGTTCGGACACTTCAACAACAACCGATATAAGTCTCGATGTTATATCAACCTGGCCCGTAGTTCTGGCCACATATCCAGGCCAGCATTTCTCTTCTCCGGCAAAATTAGCCGAAACTCGTGCAATCGCACCTTTTTTAGGGCTTTGGGCGGCATTAACTGAAACCGTGTTGTCGGGAACAGTAAACCAGGCCAATTCTTTGTCTTCAAGAGGTACTTCTATTTCCATTGATTCGATTCCGTATGCAGCACCCATGGATTGACCTATCATCACATATTGACCAAGGTCAATCCTTTCATTCATTATCACAGCATCGACGGGCAGAGAAATCTGTGTCCTTTCAAGGTTCAGTTCAGCGTTGGCCAGCCCTGCATTAGCCGATTCGAGCCTGGCCTGTGTCTGGCGTATCTGGGGCTCGTGAAAAACCAGCGGTGAAGCCGGTTCCTCGTCCGGATGAAGCTGCTGCCATTCTTCTTTTGCGATTTTAGCTTCTGCCTTTTCCAGATCGAGCATGACCTGGGCCTCGGCGACGGCGGCATTGGCCTGACGGAACGATAATTCATAATCGCGAGGGTCTATTTTCAGTATCAGCTCACCTCGCCGAATAAATCCCCCCGCTTTAAATTGCGGATTGACCCAGACGACCTTGCCGGAAACCTGTGGTACGATTTCCACCTGCAACCTGGGATTGACAGTTCCATAGCCACGAATCATCATCCGAATGTCCCTTCGATCAAGACGCTCAACTTTGACTAATGGTGCAAGAACTATCTGCTCCTGTCGCTGAGGTGGTTTTTTTAGCTTGATAAAAACAACAGCAATTACAATCCCAACAATTATAATGACCACAACGAGCAGCAACTGTATCAGGCCCGAGGGCATTTTTTTATTTTCCTTGATTGGTTTCATAAAATTACTTCCCGTTTTATAATTTTATATTATTTGTTTAAAGCAACCTGTTCTTCAGAGGGTTCCTGATAATCCCAGTCACCGCCCAGGGCGAGGAAAAGATTTACACGGTTAGTCCAAATCCGGCCCTTGAGAATGATTACTTCCTGTTCAGATATTCTTCGCCTTCGTTCCGATTCGAGTACGGTTAATATTCCTTCAACGCCACGTTCATACCGCTGCTTTGAAAGGCTCTCTGCGGCGCCGGCCTCTCTGAATTGAACACTGGTGTGTTTGAGCTGTGTCTGGAGCATCTGCTCTGTAATCAAGGCGTCCTCGACTTCCCGCATCGCAGTCAGAACCGTCCCGGCATAATTTGCCGCCAACTCAGCATAACGCGCCTCGGCTGCATCAATTTGTGCCCTGATTTGTCCACCTCTGAAGATGGGCTGAGCAAGAGACATAATCGCCGCATACATTTCCGTGTCATTTGTCCGGTAAATATCTTCCATAGTATCTGCGGAATAACCAAAATTTCCGACTATCGTCAAATCCGGATAAAGCTGGGCGATGCTCACACCGATCCTCTCATTTGCTGCCTTTAGCATAAACTCAGCAGCCCTGACATCCGGCCTGCGGTCCAGAAGAGAAGCAGGCATCCCGACAGGTACAGGCCCCAAATCCGGTAAATCCTCTAAGGTCTGGGGCAGTTCATCAGTAGAGCCGGGCCGACGAGCCAAAAGCTCATCAAGGGCATTTCGAGCTGTTATCAGAGATAATTCGATAACCGGTTCAACCGCTTCCAACGATGCAAGATTCTCATGTGCCAGTCTTATGTCAACCGGCCCGACAAGCCCCTGCTCATAACGTCGCTCGACAATTTCCAGGGTCTTCCGCTGGCTTTCCGTGTTAGCTCTCGCGATAGCCAACCGACGCTGGAGAGTTGCAATATTAACTCTTGCGTTTATTACAGTGGCTACCATCGAATTAATCAGAACCTGTTCGTTAGCCTCGGTCGCAAGCAGCTCGGCCCATGCGGCCTGCTCCGACCGTTTGAGCTTGCCGAACAAGTCCAGAATATAAGCCACAGTAATATCCTGAGACCAGGTTGTGGTCATTACGGTGAATCTGCCCCCGCCGCCTAATCCCCCGAAATTGAAGGAACGTTTACTTCTGTCACGGCTCAGGTTGTAAGAGATATCCGGCAACCTTCGTCCATGAATTTCAGTAAGCGCTGCCTGTGCCTGCAGGACTCTTGCCGCTGCCGCTTTGAGACTATAATTGTTTTCCAGGCTCTCGCGCACCAGGCTCGCAGTCGTGGGGTCACCGAACTGCTCCCACCATGTGTCAACATCTGAAAAATCGTTAACATCCTGTTCGTGCGCTGCGGCGTTGTAATAACCATCAGATGTATCCGCCGGGGTTTCGGGTCTGGAATAGTCAGGCCCTACCATGCAGCCGGAAAGGATTGTCAGAACAACAATAAAAAATAAACCGCAAATTAACACTATTTGTTTTCTCATTCGTTTTTTCCCTCAACATAGGTTCGAATACCGGCAGTGGAGAATTTAACAATGTGGTCAATTGTTTGAGCTAAATCAAATTTTGGCAAGGCCGTATTATCAATCTGCTGAAAAATAACCTTTATGTGGAGCACATGCAGAAGCTGGCCAACAATAGAAAATACTATTAACGGGACCTTTGATTCATCAATACCCGGACAGGTTTTAACCAGAGCATGGTGCATAGCGTTTAAAGTAGGCGTAATCATGTCCTCAAGGAACATATTGACCGGTAAACGATGGTCAATCCATTCCCGCGCCATAAGTTTATTGAGACAGCGAGCCTCGTTTTCATCTACCATCGGTCCAACAAATGCTTCTGCAAAAGACCTGAGCAATTCTTCCAGTTGAGGTTTGCCGCCATTTTGAGATATTACCTTATCGATACTTGCAATACGGGCATCAAGCATTATCATCAGGTGACGACGCCACACTTCCCGGTATAACTTCTCTTTCCC
>CAZIAN010000066.1:0-9043 GCA_964537355.1 uncultured Pirellulales bacterium
TCTTCTCACTTAATGCCATAACCTGTGCCATTTTTCCCAAATGAGGATATAATTCAAACCGCTTATTTCCCCGGTATTTCCTGCCAACTCTTTAGTCCGCCAAAAATTAAGCCTTCTGATGCCATTGGCAGGCCGGGCGGTTGTGTTTCCGGATTCCTTATCCGATCATCATAAGTAATCGCCATCTGATAATGATTGAGACTATTAATTTCAGGCGTTGACAATAGATTTCCGGTCTCCAGATCTACCCATTTCCCATCTGGTAATCGGGTCGGATCGAAGTATGCCGGCCTTGTACCTCCGCCTTTGTTCGGCTTATACCAATCACGCTGGATAGAGACCTGGTTCAGAGCATTAAGATTACCATAAATGGAAATACCGCCTGTAGGCTCCGCTGAACTCCTGCTAATGGCATCAGTGTTGTATAAGAAGCTGTCTGCGGCGAACATAAACGCAGAAGCAGTTGACATGGTACCAAAACGAGGGTCTCCAAAGAAGATATTACCACCGCTTATAAGCTGACCTGAACTGTCATATTCGCCCAGAGCGACCAGACCCAACAGACTTTCGCTGTCTGCATATTTGATATTGTCGGAAATATGGATATCTCCTGTCACCACGATTGTCACTTGACCATCAACTAAAAATCCGTATGTGCTTGGGCTGTTAACCCATAGATCACCTTCCACATAATAAATCCTGTTTTCTCCCAGGTCTAAAGGAGTTCTTGCATCCTTGTACTGTGCCCCCTTGTTATCCACCGTTGAAGGCTCAAGAAAGTAATCATCACCGGAAGTAGTTTTACACTCGCCCGACCTGTTGGTCGGATTCTTTACCATTACATCGTGTAACTCATTGTCCGACGGCAGGTATCCATAGTCAACGCCTGCATCTGCAAAGATCTTACTAACATTATGTGTATTATTTACCGCATAGTTCATGTTCACTAAGCTGAATTGACTCTTTGCAGGAGCATCCTCGGTAACTGTACCTGATACTGTGGCACTGTCTAAGACTTTGGCTTTACCAGTGGAATCAATATCTCCTTTGTAATTACCCAAAGGTGAAGGATTAACGATGCTTTCTTCATATAAAGAGGCATCCCCATTCACAAATATATTTCCGTTAACTATATCTCTGCCGCCAGACTCCTTTCCGGACGAACCTAAGACTTTAGGAACGCCTTGTCCTCTTAATGAAAAATCCCATTTGTTTCCGGTCACATTGCCGGCATATACGGCATGTTCATAAGGAGGAGCCAGAAAGGATAATTCTACCTTAATCTTTTTAACTTCCAATCCCGCAGTGCCGGTCGAAATAGCAAAAGGAGGATTTGCATCAAAGTCCAAATCAACCTTGAAGTTAGCTTCTCCCAAAGCCGTATCTGCTATGTCTTCAAATTTATTATTGTACAACTTTGTGGACAATTGTGCCATTCCTGCCTCGGCTGCATAAAAGGCTCGTGCCGAGTCCAGCTCCTTCTCGGTCATTACTATCTCGGTCTTCGCCATATTGAGCATAGAGAAACCTAAAATGACAAAGATACAAGTGAAGATCACTACTGCAACAAGGGCCAGCCCCTTTTCTGATTTGGAAATTCTGGTTTTCATCTTACATCACCTCCACATGATATCGCAATATTTCTATCCTCAATTTCACATCGTTATTGCCCATAATTTCGCATCATTACTGTTGAGGCAAAATGTGTATCTAAGTTATACTCTTTCATCTTGAGGTCTATTGTTACCGTATTACCTGTTACATTAAATTTCAGCGCCTCTACATTATCTTCGAGAACAGTCGCAGTAAGAGCAGTCTTATAGCTGATTCCGCCGGTTTCTCTTTTAAGCGTAAGCATTTTAGCTCCCGAGGCAGTGAAAAATCTCACCCAGTCTCCACCATTGAATATCTTCAGGCCATCACCATTGCTTTCCACTTGTGCCGAAACTCCCGCTTTAATATCATGGGTCATTCTGGACATGGCATAAGAAGCGTCCCTTTGAAGATTCGTTCTGTCCCAGGTACTATTCCAGGTTCTCTGTCCAAAAAACAGAATCATACCGGCCGCTACAATCACAATGGAACCTGTAAAAGTCGTTATTATAAGCTCTATGAGAGTGAAACCTTTTTGTCTTTTTCTTTTCATTAGACTCACCTAATTTATTTAGGAGCAATAAAAGTAACCAGATTTATATTATGCTGCTGGCCTGCAGGCCCCCAGTTGACAGTAACTGTAACCTCTTTCAATGAGCCGAGATCTTTGGTAACAACACTTCTGTTATAGGAAGAATTTTTCAAAGTAACGCTATCCTTCACTTCGCCCTCTACTACTGTATCATAATCGACGGCTTTAACCTCCTCTAATCTCTGGGAAGCCAATCGGGAAGCAGCGCGATACTGCTCTCGCAGATTAATCTGGCCTGTGCTGGCAACAAAGAAAAAAGAACCCCCAAGCATTACAATAGATGAGATTAAAACAGCTACCATTACTTCAACAAGACTTACTCCCTTTATCGATTTTCGCACAAAAGGTCTCATAATATAATCCTCTCTCATCCCGAAAATTATCACTCAATTCCCGACTGCAAAATCATCAGTTTTGCCGGATTCAACAGAGCAAAATCCAATCATCGTCCTTCCCGGCAATGAGGTACTGTGTGTCCGATAACTCTGGCTTATCACACAGCGGCTGCTTCGCTTGAATCCAAGACAAGAAACTAAGATGTGAAAGCTCCCTCTTTCCTCCGTCAGTAGAGCTTGTTTCTATTTAAAGTATATGACAAAAACAATATAAGCCAAAAAATACTACCAGATATTTGTGCCCCGGTTCTTATTAGCAAAAGGTAATCCAAGCAATGAATTATGACTTAAAAACTAAATGCCAGGGGCTCTATTTAAGGTTAAAGGTGGCTATAGCCCCAACAGCCATAGCCACCATTAGCTCAATTGAACCAACTGCTCCCACTTCATCTCCAGGCCGTTTTACTTCACAAAAGCGAAGCAGTGGGAGCAAAACGGCCACCGCAAATACAGGCTTCACTACTGTCAAACCCGCTTGCGTATGCCGGCGGCTTCATATAGACCGGCATCAAAGAATTCACAAAATTCTTACGGTGTATAGACCCAGCCAGCAGCACCAAGTGTACCGGAGCCACTCAGACCTGCAGGGGCTGATACCGCAATAATTGCATTCCCGTTTGCATCCACAGAAGTAATTGTGAAATTGGCTTGGGTAAAGTACCTACCGGTAAGGTCGCCTGCTTGAAAACCTAAAGTTGTAGCAACCCCCGAAACAGCCTGGGCAGCCCAAGCTCCCGCCACAGTGGGATTTTCGGCATAATAAGCGCGTACGGCAGTTTTTATAGCACCAGCCGTCGCAGCAGCTTCCGACCACTTCGCCTGCTCGATTCGGCCGCGAAGAATTGGAACCGCAACCGCAGCTAAGATACCGACAATCAGAATAACGACCATCAGCTCAATCAGCGTGAAGCCCCTTCTCTCTCTTTTTTGGTTCATCTTCAATCTCCTAAAAATGTTCTGAATATTTCCTCGCATATGATATTTTCGTGCTGCCCGATTCATATCTCACAACACACGCTATCAATCCATCCCTCTATCGACCAAAATCACCAACAACTATATGAGATTATCGAGTTTTTTACCTCTTAACTCATTGCCCGGCATTCCTGAAGTTTCACCCCTGATTGAACTATCATTTCACATCCGACATTGAGAATATTGGCAGGTACAGAGCAATAACTACAATTGATACAACGGCACCAACCGATACAATCATTATTGGCTCAAGCAAGCTCGTCAAAGTAGATACAGTTGAATTGACTTTTCGCTCATAATGCTCGCTGGTCTTTTCAAGAACTCTGGGCAAAGACCCGCTTTCTTCACCGACCTGTATCATTTTGACAACCATATTGGGGAAAAAACCCGTTGTTGACATACTTGTAGAGATGTTTGAGCCTTCGACAATATTATCTTTGGTTTGAACTATCGCCGACTTTATAACGTCGTTATCAGTCATCCCGGTAAGAACATCGAAAACCTCAAGAACTGAAACACCTGCCAACAATAATGTTGACATTGTATTGCAAAACGTTGCAACAAAAGCCTGTGCTAATACCTTTCCAAACAAAGGAATACGCAGAACCAATTTGCTGAAAAAAAGATGTCCTTTTTCGGTTTTGCGCAATAAAATACAGGAAGTTATGAGGAGAAAAATTGTTCCGATTATGTAGATAAGGTTGTAACGTAGAATATCGTAAAAGCCCATAAATCCTCTTGTAAAGGCCGGCAGTTCCCCCCCGAGTGTGTCAAATATGGTTTTAAACCGAGGGACAATAAAAGCCATTATAAATATAATTATCAGGGTAATAAAACACATTACAAAGATCGGATAAGCTGTGGCCCCTTTAATCTTTTTGGCTAATCTATCGCGGCTGTCAAAATATTTTGCTAAATGACCCAACGCGTCTCCCATATTGCCGCTGGTTTCACCCGCTAAGACCAATGCACGAGACAAGTGGTTGAAAACTTTGGGAAATTCCGCAAGACCGTCCGAGAAAGACTCACCTTTCTTAACCTTTTCCGAAATAGTCTCCAGGACCGGCTGAAGACTTGAACTTTCCGAATCTTCGGCAATGGTATCCAAAGCTATTGTAATAGGGATTCCTCCCTCGATCATTGTTGATAGCTGCCAGCAGAGTGCTGCAAGTTCCGCTGATTTGACACGTTTGCTGATTACACGCTTCTTTTTTGCAACACTCGTGGTTATCTCACCGACAGAAATAGGTGTAAAACCCTGCTCCTGAAGATAGCCAAGTACATCAGTTGATGAAGCTGCCTGCACAAGACCTTTCTTCTGTTTCCCTGATGAATTCCGAGCAACATATTTGTAGCTTTTCATATTTCAAACCTTCTCAAAAAAATCCATGACGCCGATACAAAACATCAGATATTCATCTCATCCTGTATAAGCTACACTAATAACCTCTTCGGCGGTTGTTAAACCAGCCAATGCTTTACTTACACCGCTTTCAAGTAAACCTCCGTATCCTTTTTTGCGTGATGCATCTCTTATCTGCTGCTCGCTACTATTGGCAACTATCAATTCTCTTATTTCTTCATCTATCACCAAAAACTCAAATATGGGTAACCTGCCCAAACAACCTGTTCCACCGCAGGCTGAACAACCTTTGCCATGATAGAAGACTGAATCTTTGTCCTTCTTGGGATCAATCTTCAAACGTTTAAGAACCTCCTCACTCAAGGTTACAGGTTCTTTGCAGTGTACGCAGATTTTTCTGACCAATCGCTGGGCTACTATCAAATTCAGCGACGAAGCCAACAGATATCGCTCAATACCCATATATAACAATCTGCTTATCGCACTTGGAGCATCATTGGTATGAAACGTGCTCAAAACAAGATGGCCCGTCAAAGATGCCTTTATTGCAATTTCGACCGTTTCCTTGTCCCTAATCTCACCTATTAGAATTATATCCGGGTCCTGTCTTAAAATCGCCCGCAGGCACTTTGCGAAATCGAGCTCAATTTCCGGCTTAATCTGAATCTGGTTAATTCCCCCAAGACGATATTCGACAGGGTCCTCAACCGTTGTAATATTTTTCGTCGGGTCCTTGACAAAATTCAAAGCAGAATACAGGGTGGTACTTTTACCACTTCCCGTCGGTCCTGTTACAATCATAATCCCATGCGGCCTGACCAACATGCCCTTAAACTCTTCGAGAAGATGAGGCTCAAGTCCAAGCTGCTCCAACTCGTGTTTTACGGCCGAGGCATCCAGTATTCGCATAACAACTTTTTCGCCATATATAGTGGGAATTACCGAAACTCGAACGTCGATATGCCGGCCGGATGTCTTCATTTTGAATCGGCCATCCTGGGGAAGCCTGCGCTCGGCAATATCCATTCTCGCAATAATCTTAATTCGAGCAATTACCGCCGCCTGCATTTTTTTGGCCGGAGGTACCATATCACGGAGAACACCATCAATTCGCATACGAACCATCATTGTTTTTTCCTGAGGCTCTATATGTACGTCACTTGCTCTGCTTTTGACTGCCTGACTCATGAGCAGGTCAACAAATCGAATTACAGGTGCTTTGTTTGCATCTTCCTCGCCGCTGGTTTCCGATTCCTCGGAATCTTCTGTAAGTATTCCTTCTTCATCGACTTCACCCTCTACCAGGGTACGAAGCTGTTGTTCTTCAAGATCTGAACCGTGATAAATCAACTCTATGGCCCTGTGTATTTCACGAGGAGAGCTAATTGCCGGCTTAATCTGGCGCTTTATTTTCAGCGCTACCGTATCTAAAGCGACAACATTAAGGGGATCAGCCATAACAACGACAACTTTGTCATCAACCTCACTTATAGCCACAAGACAAAATCGCTTGGCGAGACTCTCGGGTAACATCCGAGCGACATCCAAATTTATATTGTCCATCTTATTGCTATCACCCAGGCGAACGTATTCCATAGAGAGGTGCTCAGCCAAAGCAAGAGTAACATCCTCATGATTGAGCTTTTCAAGTCGGAGCAGTATCTCTCCCAGACGTCCCCCCCGTTGGTTTTGCTCGTCCAGAACTTTTTCTAATTCTTCACGGGTCAACAGACCTTTTGAAACAAGCAATTCGCCAAAAGGTAGAATAGCTTGCGCATCAGGAATCTTTGATATGGTTTTTGCCGAGGCCATCCGATTACTATTACCTCCACTTCAAATTCAGCTTCTATCTCAGTAAACAGCAGTTTTTGATTTAAATACCAACAATCCCCTTAATTCTGCTATCACCGAAATAGTAAATACCTTCACAGATAGAGTAGTTTTCGGACAATCCGCAGAGTTAATTTACATCTATCTGGTAACTCAACGATATAAGACGTAGAATTTCCCTGCATTTATACGGAATGCCTACAACCTTGAAACATAATTAAACCCTTGTTAATAAGGGTATTAAAGAAGTAGCAAGCCATAAGAAGGTCGGTTTCCACAGACTATATGGGTGAAACAAGTGTGCTGCTTTTGTCAATCCGGTTATGGTTTATAGGACAATTCGGTAATCCTGTTTTATCAGAGACAAAACTTCCGTTTCAACTTTGATACAACCAATACAATCCTCACAATTATAATCACAAGCATAACATTCTGCGTTGTTCAGCCCTCCATTTTTATTGACATAATTTACCGTCCTTAGACAATCGCCGGGCAGATTTCCTGCCGGTTATATAATTTCTAAAGGGCTTTGTACTAAAATCCTTGACGAAACGGCAGGAACTATTAATATTTGTAACAATTGAAATAATGTTCTCAGGTAAGTGTTAAAATAGTAATCCCGCGGATGTGGCGGAATTGGCAGACGCGCAGGCTTCAGGTGCCTGTGGGCTTCGGCTCGTGGAGGTTCGACTCCTCTCATCCGCATTCATTAGTTTTGTCGCCGACAACCGGCGATTTTATGCCTTTTGCTGAGTTTCTTTACAGACTTCTGCTCTTCTGTAAAGCTAAAGGACACCAGGCAAGAACATATAACGTATTTTCGATGCATATTCCTTATAGGCTATATCCTGCATGAGAATGTTTTCTTCACGCTTCGCCCGCAAATATGAGAACAGAGTGTGCAGAATACAGATGTAACAGTTGTGTAACGAGAAAGCCAACGATATGACTGCCAGATCATAAATCGTATATAGTAAATAAAGCGGATGACGAACAATTCCATACAACAAGTCTGTCTTGATACCTCTGTTTGCCGGCACAAGGCCAAAAGACCGTCCAAGGTTGATGATGCCAATTGATGAAATAAACGCAGTTGCTATCATTACTAAGTATGCAGTTGGCACTATAAAGGGATAAATCGGTTTTGCCTGGCTCGTATACAAGTATGTTATAAAGGTGCCACCAATGGCCACAATCCAGTCCCCAACATTTCTGGAAGTTAGTTTCGAGGGGCGTCTTAATAAAAAGACCAATGTAATACTCGTGTTTCGAAACAGCAGGGCGATTAACAGTGTCACACACGTCCCGGTAGCCAGACGAATTATGCTGTCGTAAACGTAGTATGAGAAGAATGCTGCAACTGCAATATTTACCAGCCAGTGCATCAGGTTGGGGCGTTTGGTCCGGATTTTGAGATCAGAAAAACTCAGCATTTGATTATTGAATTAACAAACATTTCTCATACAGATTGTTTATCAGGTTTCCAAGACCCTCTACAATACATACTTCATTCACTTCGTCAGATTCGCATTGAGACTTTTGGCGATTCTAACTCTGCCTATTTGCCCGTCTCTTGGTCCGTGGAAGTTCGACTCCTCTGACCCGTATTAAACCTGATTTAACATCCCAAAAACAGCCTTTTTGGCCTCATAGCAAACATATATCACTCGATTTAACGAAATTCGTATGAATAGGTCGATAAATAAGAAATAAACGAATCCCCGTTTTCACGGGGACAGGCGATAAGTTTGCTTAGCTTGCTTGTAAGAGCGCTATGCTTGAAATTTTACAAGATTTAGAATACGCCCTTGGCGGAACAGTGCGGCTCAGCCCTGTAGTTTTGGTCGGGCCTGGGTTGGTTTGTGTTGTGGCAGGGTTATTTATTTGGCTCGGCGGACTGGGCTTTAGAAAAATTTTAGTTGCTGTCGCAGGAGCAATTACCGGGGGTATTTGCGGCTTTTTTGCAATCGGCCAAAATATCATCTCGGCTGCGTTCACGGCAGCTCTTGCTGCAGCACTCGCAATGTTATTTGAAAGGATATTTATCACAATACTTACAGCCGCATTGGCGGCTGTGTTTGCCTTTATCGTTTTAGCAAGACCCTATATTGAAAATTCAAAACAGGAAACTGTGATAAGTCCTGACGAAATACCGGCTCAGGATGTTGTTCTCGGTGTTCGCGAAAGTTCGGAAAAAATGAAAGCCTGTATAATTGAAGCCGGCCAAAAGATAAAACATGCTTGTTTACAAATGCCGGTGTATAACTGGGCGATAATAATGACGTTGATACTAAT
>CAZIAN010000066.1:9053-15569 GCA_964537355.1 uncultured Pirellulales bacterium
GCTTTGGCAATTAGCTTCGGCTCTATGCTGTTCGGCTCTGGGAACAGTTCTAATCTTCGCCGGGATGATTCTGCTGTTGTTGAATAAAGGTTCAATGCCTGTCAGCATTATCAGCAGCAGATCATCATTCTATGTCGCCGTATTTGCGGCAATGATGGCTTTCGGAACAACTGAGCAGTTATTACTTTGCAAACAACCAAAAACATCCCCCACTGTAAAAAGTCAGACGGGCGGAAATACACAAAAACCCAAACAGACAAAAAAAAGATGGTGGAGGACATAACCGGACCATGTTCGGAAAAAAGTCCGACTTGAAAGAAGTTTTAAGGAGAAACAAATAATGGATTGCGTTACTATCCTTGCACAGGCGGTTGAAACAGCTTCCTCAGGCGCCACAGAAGAAGCTGTAGTCCCAATCGAGTCCTTTTGGAATTATATAATATCTCTCGATAAGGTCGAAGCTGTAACTTTCATATCTTTCGGCGTGGTCTGTCTTATGTACGGTTGGCGTGTCTTCAAAATATTAGTCGTAATCTGCTTCGCCCTGCTGGGTATGTTCCTTGGTGTATCAGTAACCAACAAAATCGTCGGCCTGAACAATCAGCTTGTAGGCGGGCTGGTAGGCATGGGCCTGCTTGGAATTCTTTCGATACCGCTCATGCGATGGGCGGTTAGTGCATTAGGGGCCGTGGCCGGCGGAATACTCACCTCAAGTATATGGTACGCTTCCGGATTGCCAGAAAGATACATCTTGGCCGGGGCACTTATCGGCATGGTTGGCGGCGGTATGATTTCATTCATTATTTTCAAAGTGGCCGTCATTCTCTTTTCAAGCCTCAGCGGCGCATGTTTAATTATGGTGGGTTCTCTGGCTATTCTATATATGCATCCGGCAACATCAAGTCGATTGGAAGAAATAATATTTACTAAAAAATGGTTTCTGCCCACACTCCTGATGGCTCTAACATTAATAGGCCTCGTCCTGCAAAATAAATTCGTAAAAGACTCTAAAGACTGGGACATGTAAGGCCAACACTTTTGCTTAGACCAAAACTGTAAGTCCACAAAGTTTAGAAGTGGGATAAGTAGATTTGTCAGAACATAAAATATCAGAGTTGTTCCGGAGAAGGCCTACGCCACCCGATTAGAAGATGAAAATACACCGACAGATCCAATTATTCGCAGGATCTATGTTTGAAAGGGGCAATTTAATAACGCTTGAAACTTCTATATATCTCGATTTTGCTCTCCCATTTATGGGAGTCAATCCCGGGAGCCACAGACTCGTTTGATTGCCACAATTTACGCAAACGCTTCCAAAGAAATCCAAACATTATTTTCATATCTCACCTCCATCCGAATTATAGTATTTATTATACTATAAAAGCTGTTTTTACACCAGTAGAAAACCGTAGAATGTTCCCTTGAAACCCGTTATAGCCTGCTTATAAAGACAGCAAAACTTATTATCGGCCTATGGCAAAAAGTTTTTTCGGCACTCTGCCCCCCTACAGGATAAATGGGCTGCAAGCCATATACTCACAGCCCAAGAGGTAGGTAAACGGAGTACTTTTTTATTTCCTGCGTTTTCTTAATAAAGCTAAAGAACCAAAACCCAGCAAAGCAATTGTTGCCGGTTCCGGAATAGACATCGCGCCACTGAAACCATTGCCGCCGGCATAACCGCCGGCCAACATCTCGGCAAAGCTGCGATAGTTAGTCCCGCTTCCGCCCTGCAGGGAAAGCTCAAAATCAAGTCCCTGAGTCTGCGTATAAAGGATACTGTTCAAAGCGGCAGAACCAATCGCCTTGCCCGCATCGGTTATTACGATATCAGTAATATCTGTCTTAAAAGCAGTGTAAATCCCTGATACCGTACCGATAGTTTGCAGGTCCCCTGAACCAAGCGTGCCCGTCATGTAAACCGCGCTCTTATCTGCGTTGGTAATCATGATGGTCGGGCTGCTTATTGGTTTGACATCGTAATAACTTCCGCTGCCGCTTATTACAAGTGTGGGAATATAAACCAAAGAGCCGGTCAGAGCATCGGCGTTACTGCCCATTCCCGCATCGATGGCAATATTCTGATTAAAGCTAAGCGTGCTGGCTCCATCATATTCCCAGCTTCCGCCCGTGCTCGAATCAGGGCTGAATTCAATTGCCGGCGTTGCAAGCGCCGGCGCCCCGGCACAAACCAGCAATGTGAAAATCACTATTACTAACCTTTTCATTTTTTGTCCCCTCAATACTAACTGTATATATTTAATTTCTAACCGTTGCTTTTGTGCTGTGTATTACCCGCAACATCCCGAGTAGTTTTGTTAAGTCCGTTGAATTCGCAATACTCCATTTATTCAGTAGCTCTTGTCTTAAAAGTCCCCCCCTTCTGCCGGCCACTGCTACAGCCGACTTTTCACTTCTGGTTAGTCTTATTAACTGGTTGATTTGAATCTTTTTCCCCCAAAAAATATCGAAGCAGATGGCAGGCCCTGGAAAAGGCCTGTTTTATCCCCCCTTTTGTATTTCGCTCACGCTCTTGTCTTTTTCCTCCGCAGCAGGCTGAATACCCCCCCTAAGCCGAGCAAAGCAATTGTCGCCGGTTCCGGTACCGCTGTAATATAGTCCTGTTGCCCATTATTAGAAAAGACTCGCAGGTCCGCCCTCGGTCCGGTGCCATCCAGAGAGTGCAGCATATTATTGGCCGCAACCGAATCAAGAAAATCGGCACGAAAACCACGAATTCCAGCAGTGCCATCCACCGTCACATCCCACCCTAACGAAGATGTTGGAAGGTCCTCGTGGACAATCTCCCATACAGCCGCACCAAAAGCCGCTGCCTTGGCATTCTGCGCGTAAGTAAATGAGCCGCTGCCAACCCAGGATGGGTCGAAATACCTACCCCAAAGCTCCTGCAGATATTTGGCCTTACTGATGCCCATTGCACCTCCTAAAAGAGTCGTCGGAATAGGCCCTTCTGCAGGCATAATCACATCGTATGTCAATGTGTTGCTTGACGTCAGTTCCGCCCATTCGACACAGAAGGCGCCGATCGGCCCGTCGGACCATATTTTTCCTTCATTCGTGCCATAGGTCTTATCGAGCATATAAACTCCGGCATATGCGGGAAGACCTTCGTAGCCGGCAGCCCAAACCTCGATTATGTCACTGGCTCCATTGCTCGTTTTGGCTATGTCCACAGTGCCAAGAGGGGTGGCTTTTGTTGCAGACGGTAAAAACATCACAACCACCGCAAAAAAGAAAACCACTGACAGCTTTAACAACTTCATCATTTCTCCACAAATTAAATCTCTTCTCACATCTCTTTGCTGTAAACTCCACAGCAGCGATTCATTTCTCAGAGTCCCACCATACTGGTCCTGCTATCTGGACATCTGTATATTCTTCGCTTTTTACAACTGACCGCCTGTTAAACAAATCCGGCATCCGAATCTGCTTTATTCAGGTACATCAATCAATTTAACCTAGGTGCTCAATTGAGGAAATTTGAGTACCCCCCATTTCGATTTTGATCACCCCCCGGAAACTACTTTTTACAAAGATAAGTTTATCCTATTTGCCCGCAAAAGTCAAGAGTTTTTAGCAGCAATGCTCTCTTACAGCTTAATTTTCCCGCCGCACCCCATTGCCTGGTTAAAAACAAAATAGTTTTGGGACCTTGCAGGCATTAGTCGCACAATTATTTCCGGATTTTTTACGTTAAATTCGAGTTGTTGAGATGAACAAAAAAAAGACTTTTCGGCATGAAGGGACATTCGAAATTCTGATAATACAAAGACCGTAGAAAGGAATATATGGAAATGCTCGATTTGGCGGCAAAGTGGATGTGATTAACAAAAAAAAATGGGGCTGACCGTGTGGAGACCAGCCCCCCAAATAGAAGAAAGGAGTAGTATTATGTTCGCAATGAGAAGAGCAATCGCTTTAAATCATTATTCAAGATACAGACGTCTAAAAACTATATCGGACTTTCCCGCCTGTTGTCTCTTTCGATTACGCTTGCTCTATATATACTATACTCGATATTTGACTAAATGCAAAATCCAATTTCTTAAAATACAATGTTCACGCCAATAGAAATCATGAACTCTTTGATGTGGATAAATACATTCCAACAGGTGTGTTGAAAACACTTTTTTATCGTAAATAATGACTATGTTTAACAGAAGATTATGGGACTATTCGGGCGAGCCATTAATAAACTTCCTCAACAAACCCGGCCCCTGATTCCCCTTGAGCAGAACTTAGTTCCATTCAACGACAGCATAGAGATAATCTATGGATGTTTTTCCCTTGACAACATCATCATTGTTTTTAACCTGGAACTGAAGGGAATTTACCTTTTCGGGTGTGTCCACAAAACTCGTAACGTCCCATAAATCCGTTGACTCGTTTGTCTCTCCCGAGTACACAGGAGCATTTATTGACGCCCAAGCCATCGGATTATCAGGCCAGCCCGTGCCGGCTGTCCATTGCAATTTGCCCTCAGGAAATTCTTCCTGCTCAAAGTGCTCCACATAAACGACTACAGATGATATTTTGGCCCCTTCCGGAATATATACGTTCGCAAAATCATAGGATGTAAATAAACCAGAATCGGTTTCCCGCCTATCGTTGTCACTTGCCTGGACAACAATGCTATTGTCTGCTACTGATAATATCTTCCTGCCTGTTTTGACCGGCTCATCTTCTTCGCTGCTCGGGGCGATTTTAACCGGTATGTTTGCCAGACTAACTGTTATGGTAAACGGCTGGGTACTTGAAGCCGGAGCACTGCCGCCATCCGCAACTCTGACTGCTACATCATTAGCCCCGGTCTGTTCGCCGGTTGGTGTCCATTTTATCAAACCGGTTGCTGCATCTATGGTCATACCCATTGGTTCGATGATTAAAGAATAAACCAGCGTATCCAATATATCCGGGTCGGTCGCTTTCACATCATAATTATATTCCTTGCCTACTGTAGCTGTAGTTATCGGTGTTGAAGTAAATGTTGGTGCATCATTGACTGCCTCGACCTTAACTCTCACAGCGGCTGCATCAGTTCCACCTTTGCCATCACTTACAGTGTAAGTAAACGCATCGTCACCGTAAAAATTCTCATCGGGGGTATAGCTCAGCGTATTATCGCTGTTAATACTGACCCAGCCGTTCTTGCCTTGAGTAACAGATTTCACCTTAAGCGGATCATTTTCCACATCGCTGTCATTCGTTAGCACAGCAATCGATGATACTTTTTTATCCTCCAGTGTTGTTGCACTGTCATCTTTGGCAGTCGGCCTGTCATTAACCGACTTTACTGTTATTAATACCGTTGCAACGGCGCTTTCTGCCGTCTTGTCGCTAACCTTGAAGGTAAAGCTGTCGGAACCGTTGAAATTCTCCTTTGGTGTATAGCTCAGCTTTGGTGAATTCCCTGCTATCCCTTTCAAGCTGCCGTGAGCCGGCCCTTTGACCACAATGTAGGTCAGTAAATCTCCATCGGGGTCATTTCCCATTAAGCTAATCGAAACAGGTTTGTCTTCCTGTGTCATTACACTGCCGTTATTAGCTGTCGGTGCATCATTGACGGCATTAACAGTAATTGACACGGTTGCGGTTTTGCTGTCCGCCCTCTTATCGTTGGTCTTGAAGGTAAAGCTGTCTGAGCCGTTGAAATTCGCATTTGGTGAGTATATCAGCCTTGGAGCTTTCCCTTTTAAGCTCCCATGGGATGGACCGGTTACAACACGATAGGTTATTACGTCCCCGTCGTCATCGCCGCCCGCTAAAGTAATCGATACGGAATCATCCTCCTGCGTCGTTGCACTGTCGCTATATGCCATCGGCGGGTCATTAGCCGCCGTAATCGTGATTGACACTGTCGCAATAGCGCTGTCCAGTTTCTTGTCGTTGGTCTTGAAGGTAAAGCTGTCAGACCCGCTGAAATTTGCCTTTGGAGTATATATCAACCTGGGTGCCGTCCCGCTTAAAGTTCCATGGGATGGGCCTTTTACAACACTGTAGCTCAACGAATCTCCGTCGGGATCATTGCCCGTCAAGCCAATCGATACAGGCTTGTCCTCCTGAGTACTCGCACTATCATTATTTGCAGTCGGCGGATCGTTGACCTCCTTGACCCTGACATTCACAGTAGCTTTATCAGTTCCGCCTTTGCCGTCACAGACAGTATAGGTGAAAGAATCGTTGCCGTTAAAGTTCGCCTTGGGAGTATAGCTAAGTGTGTTATCGGTGTTAATAGCAACCGAACCGTTCTTGCCCTGAGTAACAGCAGTCACGCTGAGCGAGTCACCATCCTTGTCGGTATCGTTCGTCAGAACATCAATTACCGATATCGGCGAGTCTTCCCTGGTGCTTACTCTATCATCCTGAGCATTCGGGTTATCATTGGCGGCCATTACAGTGATTGAAACGGTCGCAGGATTGCTGTCCGCCGTTTTATCATTGACCTTGAAAGTAAAGCTGTCTGAGCCGCTGAAATCCGGGTTCGGAGTATAG